>DAIREJ010000057.1:0-13562 GCA_036795635.1 Sodaliphilus sp. | reverse complement strand
ATAAATTCTAAAAATCACCAACGAGGCTCAAATTAAGTAAATTTTTCTTTATTATTTGAAGAATTTGTATTTCCTTTGCAGTCTCAAAACCGGAGCAATCTATTGGCATGATACTTGCATACATGGCCAAAGCGTAGCAAAGGTAAGCAAAAGTTGAACAAACATTTTTATCAAACATTTTTAATACGTACGACTATGTCTGAAATTGAAGAAAGAGTAAAACAAATTATCGTTGACAAATTAGGTGTTAGCGAGTCTGAGGTAACTCCCGAGGCTACTTTCAGCCAGGATTTGGGAGCTGACAGTCTTGATACCGTCGAGCTGATCATGGAATTTGAGAAGCAGTTCGACATCAAGATCCCCGATGACAAGTCTGAGACCATCCAAAACGTAGGCGACGCCATCAAGTTCATCGAAGAAGCTAAGGCTGCCGAATAAAAAACTCTAAACAGGTGGATACCATGGTTCGACCTCTTGTCAGGTTGTTTCTCATGGCATCCACCTTTGTAAACTTCCTACTACCACATGGAATTAAAGAGAGTAGTGGTAACAGGTCTGGGTGCCATCACTCCCATCGGAATGGACGTTGAAACCACATGGCAAAACGCCCTTAGAGGTGTGAGCGGCGCAGGACCTATTACTCATTTTGATACCGCACTGTTCAAGACCCATTTTGCATGCGAGATCAAGGGGTTTGACCCGCTCAACTATGTGAGCGACCCCAATGACCGCCGCGAGGTGAAGGACTTCAAGCGCAACGACCTGTACACGCAGTATGCACTCGCGTGCGCCAAGCAGGCCGTTGAGGATGCACGTCTTCTTGACGAGGGCATCAACCGCGACGAGGTCGGCGTAATCTTCGCATCGGGCATCGGTGGTCTTCACACCTTTGAGGAGCAGTCGGGTGATTATGCACGGAATCCCGAACGCGGCCCGATGTACAGCCCGTTCTTCATCCCGACGATGATTGCCGACATCGCTGCAGGACAGATTTCGATCAAATACGGTTTCCGCGGTCCCAATTACGGTATCGTTTCGGCTTGCGCCACCTCGACCAACGCCCTCATCGACGCGTTCAACTACGTCCGCTTGGGCAAGGCCACAGCTATCGTCACCGGCGGTAGCGAGGCGCCCTTGTTCCCTGCTGGTGTGGGTGGATTCAACGCGATGAAGGCGATCTCGTTGCGCAACGATGACCCTGAAGGAGCCTCAAGGCCCTTCAGTGCTTCGCGCGACGGTTTCGTCATGGGCGAGGGCGGCGTGTGCCTGGTGTTCGAGGAACTCGAGCACGCCCTTGCACGCGGTGCCAAGATTTACGGTGAGGTCATCGGTGGCGGCATGAGCGCCGACGCCTATCACATCACCGCCAGCCACCCCGAGGGACTGGGCGCCAAGCTCGTGATGCAGCGTGCCATCGAGGACGCTGGCATCAAACCCGAGGACGTGGACTATGTCAACGCCCACGGCACATCGACCCCAGTCGGTGACCTGAGTGAAGCCCAGGCCGTGAAGGACGTCTTCGGTGAGCATGCTTATCGTCTCAACGTGAGCAGCACCAAGTCGATGACCGGCCACATGCTGGGTGCCACCGGAGCCATGGAGGCTGTCTTCTGCCTGCTGGCTTGCCGCGACGACATCGTGCCTCCCACGATCAACCATGCCGAGGGTGATGAGGATGAGAACATCGACTACAAGATGAACTTCACCTTCAACAAGGCACAGAAGCGAACAGTTAACATTGCACTTTCCAACACGTTTGGATTCGGCGGACATAATGCTAGCATCATTGTCAAGAAATACCAGAAATAAACTGGCCTAAGGCGACACGCGATGCTTTTCAGCAACGCCATATCACTCATAAAGCTCCTTTTCGTCAAGGATAAGGAGCTTTTTGTTTTTATTCACCGCATCACCGGCTATTATCCGCGCGACATCAGTTTGTACAAATTGGCGATGATTCACCGCTCCAAGCCCGTGAAACTGGAGAATGGGCGTTGGGCGAACAACGAACGGCTGGAATTTCTGGGCGACGCTGTGCTCGACAACGTGGTCGCCGACTTCCTTTACAACACCTTCCCTGGCAAGCACGAGGGATTCCTCACCTCGACGCGCGCCAAAATCGTGCAGCGCGAGAGCCTGAACCGCATCGGCAACTCCTTGCACATCAACACACACGTCCACGCCAATACACAAACCTCGTCACACAACAGCTACATCAGTGGCAACGCCATCGAGGCGCTTGTGGGAGCAGTCTATCTGGACCAGGGGTTTGAACGCTGCCGCAAGTTCATCATCGAGAGAATAATCAAGCGTCACTTTGACTTGAACGACCTGGTCAAGACCGAACAGAACTTCAAGTCGCGCCTTATCGAATGGACTCAAAAGTACAGGGTCACCATCGACTTTGAACTCGTCGATGCCTATACCGACGCCGACAAGAACCCCGTCTTCCGCACCGCTATCCTGCTGGGAGGCATCTATGCCAGCGACGGTGTGGGTTACAGCAAGAAGGAATCCCACCAAAACGCTGCCAAGAAAGCGCTGGACCGATTAAGGCATGACCAGCAGTTCTGCGAACAAGTCCTCACCACCGCTACCGTCTGACGAGACTATCCACGCCAACAATACAATCCATAAAACGTAATTGTGCCGGGAGCGTTTCCGCCCTCGGCACAATCATGCGTTATCAGTTCTCAGCAGAGAGACCGTTTTTTATTAGATGTGACCATACACCAAGATGTTGATCAAAGCGGTGAGGTCGTCCATGTTGATATCACCAACTTCATTGACATTGGCGCCAACGGGGTCAATACCTGTCATGCTTCCGTACACCAGATAATCGATGAGAGCGGTCAAGTCGTCCATATCGATATCGTTGTCGCCTTGAACATCACCAGGCTGAATGGGAGGAGTCACCTCACCAATGACGAAGGGCTTGGGATCGTTGTGGAACCAGTTCCAGTCATAGTTGTTGGGGAAGAAGGGCGACCAAACAACGATGTAGTAGGTCTCACCATTGGTCAGGTAAGGATAGGCACCATCGATGTTGATACCAACCATCTCGTTGTCAGCCAGATCAACACTGGTGGTGAAAGTGTAAATCGGGGTATAAGTAACCTTGTTGTCATTTACGGTCTTGGATACGATACCATACCTCAAGGTGCCGGCATATTTACCACTCAAGGCCTGCACGTTGATGGTGGCGTGAATGTTGTCGGATGACATGGTGTCGGCCATCAGCTCAACATTCTTAATGACAACTCCACCAAGGTCGGTCGTGTCGGGGCAGATGCCGATGATGGCACCCTGATCGGTGTTAAAGCCCTCTTTGAACTCGTCATGCTCATAAGGTGTATCACCATAGATGCGCGGTGACAACAGGTCGAAGCTGAAATAGCTGTTGTATTCATTGGGCGAGAAACCCCAGGTAATACGAATCCTACCTTCACTATCATAGCCGTCTACCGCAAAGGCGTGGCCGACATAGGTATCAGCGCCACTGTTGGAGATAGTCCTGTAACCGAAGTAGAATACGGGATGACCATTGTCAAGCTCGTTGTAGATCATGTCGCGCCAAGACTGTTCAGCATAGTTCTTCTTCTGCGTGAACTGCAGGTTAGGATTGTAATCGAAATATGCAACGATAGCTTTCATGACATGATGATAGCTGGCATTACTGCTCTCGGTCGAGAACTTGGTATTGAAAGCGACAGCGATGTCATAAATCATCTGGGCGCAATCCTGCCAGCCAGAAGAGGTTGCAGTGTAGGAATTCCTCATGCTGTTGTATTTGTACCTGTGGTTAAAGTTGGCAGTAGCGGTTCTGATGGTTCCACCCAGCTCGTAGGTAAAGGTGTTCGAGCCATTACCATATTCGGGGTACTTCATACCCTTCATGATGTGTGCCCAGGCGATGGGAACACAACCTGCCAGGCAACGCTCACCGTTGTAGCTGGGGTAATAGCTGTTGTATGGAGCAAACTGATCCCAGTGTGCAAACTCGCCATATTCATTCATGAACAAGGGGTATACACCTGCAGGGTTATACCTCGTTGAGGGAGCAGTCTGAGGATTCTCGCGCAGGTACTCGAGCGTGTACTGATACACATCAAGCAGGTACTGCAAGTACTCGGGAGCCTGATTGAAATCGAACGAACCCTTGTTGCTGTAAGCCAGCACAGGCGAAACAACGTCATCACCCGAAACAATCACATAACCCTGACCGCCGTCACGGTTGAACACGTAGTAGTCGGCGGCACCCCTCATGCTCATACCAGCATGGCTCAAGGTCATTTTGACATCGGATGCACTGGCCTTGGTGGTTTTTGCCAACTGCTGCTGAGCGATGGCTTTAGCCTGGTCAACAGTAATACACTCAGCGTTACTGTTCTGCGCAAACAACGCAAACAACGCAAAAAGTAAAACGATTTTTTTCATAACTAAAAATTTATAAAATAATACAATAAAATACTGATGATTAATGAATAATGATTAGTGGAACAACGTCATCTGTTACCAAATACAAGGATGCTGATCAAAGCGGTGAGGTCGTCCATGTTGATGTCACCAACTTCATTGACATTGGCGCCAACGGGATCAATACCAGTCATGGTTCCGTACACCAGATAATTAATGAGAGCGGTCAAGTCATCCATGTTGATATTGCCATTGCCGTTCACGTCGCCAGGGGCGATTTCGGGCTCAGGAGTCCACGTTGCCTCATAGCAGATCTCAATATCGTCGATGAAGCAATAATCTGAGCTGCCCGAGGTTTGGAAACGCAGCATGATGGGCTGGTTGGTGGGCAGGTTGCTGATTGTGATCTTTGACGTCGAACCGGCTGCGATGTAAAACTGATAGGGATAGTCCAAGCTTTTCCATTTGCTGCCATTGTCAACGGAGTATTTGGGAGTGAGATAAACACCTGCTGAGGCGGGATTGTAAACCGTGACGCGCACAATCTTGGGAATCTTGTTCAAGTTGGCGTTGGTGTTGAAATAGCTTCCGCTCTTCATAGCAACAGCATGACCATTGGCAACCTGTGCAGTGTCCACAACGGCACAATTATAGAAATCCCAGTCGGCATACACGCCAGCCACCCCACGCTCGTCGAGAGTAGCACCCACGGGCATCATTTCAAAGTCCTCGATAGAACTCTTGGAGTTGTCCTTCACCACATCAAAGGTGATGATGCTGTCGGCCTCGGCGATGTTGATGAAGGCATACTGGTTCAACTTGCCATCCCATGTGCGCATGTTGGGTTCAGTCGCGTTGTTGATGGAAGTGACACCCGAAACACCAGGGAAGGGGTCATTGTAGCTATCGGTTATTCCGTTGAAGTTAGCCCTGAGCAACTCATAGTAATTGTGGTTGGGATTGGCATTGACCAGATTGTTCTCCCAAACATCAACATTGGTCGAGTCCACACGCCAGATGAGCATACCAGGACCTGCCAGGTTCTTGTCCCACTTGACGCGCTGACGGTTCTCGATGATGAAGTACTCACCGGGGTTGGGTGTGTTCAGGCGGTAACCTGTGTTGTTCTTCTCAAGGGCGGGCACGGTAATGGTTCCCTCGCCCTCGATGAGTGTCGGGGTGGCAAAGCCCAAGGCATAGCGCTCATACAGGCTGTAGCCAGCAGGGTTGCGGCCCATGTTGTTCTTGAAGCCACTGGCCATGACAGACCAAGTCATCGGATACTGGCGACTGGTACCGCCACTTTCTTCACCGTCGGTATCATAGAAGTCGGGCAAACCCAAGCAATGGCTGAACTCGTGACAGATGGGGCCGATACCCGAAACATTGTTCATGGGGACGTAAAACTCATTCTCTTCACCTGTCATATTTGTCGAGCATGCATACAGGCGGAAGTTCACACCGTCAAGCACGGGAGAGTCGGCGAAATCCTTCATGTGGGGCCACAGGTAGTCCCTGTTATTGGCACTGAAGTCTGAGCCAAATCCGGCAACCAGGAAGAACACCATGTCGGCAGTGCCGTCCTCATCGGTGTCATACTGACTGAAGTCAACCTCGGGGTCAAGCGCCTCGAGAGCAGCAAAGAAAATCGAATCGCAATTGAACTGATGAGCATCGGTACAGGCAAAGGGGACATCCACTGGGCCCAGAATGTCAAAGTGCGGGTCAAACTGCTGGAACGAGTTGTCGTAATAGTAGTCACGCACACTGCCCATGCACTCAATCTTTGTGCCGGCAGGAAGAGTGAAACCTGCATAGTCATGACCATTGATCATCTCTTCGTAGAAGTCAATGGGCGTGTAGTTCCAGGGAACATAGTCATCAAACTTCCTGTCAGTGTAATTGATCAGGATGATCAAGCCGCGGAACTTGCTGTAGTCCATGTGGCCACCATGACCAATGCCACGCAGCAATTCGTTGCGGTGGCTTTTCAGGCTCTTGCCCCGTTGCACCATGGCATTGCTGACCAAACCCTTGGGCACGCTTGCCAGATAGGCCTTGTCGACAGCATTGCGCTGATCACGGGCAATGTAATTACTTGCAACCAGACGGTCACCGTCAAGCCTGGCATAGGTGTAAAAACCGGCTTTGTTCTTTACAACAGTGTAGCCGTCGCTAGTAGTGAGGTAATTGAAAAACTCGTCACCATGCAAACACACTGTGAGTGTTGTTCCATCGGGTTGACGAACTGTTCCGGGCGCATTGTCAGCGGGGACTGCTTGTGCAATGGCACACATCAATCCCATGACAAAAAGCATAAAAACTTTTCTCATATTTTTCTTCAGTAATTAGTGTCTAACCCTCTAAAAGTATCAGACGAGTTAATAATGTTACAAATTCAATAACCAGGTGATTAACAATAATTTAGCCCCAAGGTAAAATCAAAGTTGGCTAATGGTCTAAATGATTTTTATGCAAAATACGGAATTATTTCCCACATTCACAAGTTTTTTAGGCAAATCTTTTCTACAATCTATCTGAATTTGAACTTTTAGCAACCACACCACTCGATTCGATGCGGCTAACAAACGTGAAAAAGTGAAAAAAAAGGTTTCATCTGGGCGGTATTTCTCTGATTATTTGTAATTTCGCAAACTTTGCGGTCTAAAATCCGCTGATAATACTGATTTTTCATGAGACCAATTACCAACATATTGCTCGTGCTGGCACTGATCTGCTATCTGTTCTTGCCATTCCATGACATCTCATTAATCGGCAAGGTCACAGGTCTAGGCTTCACTGCCGGCACCATATCCCAATTCACGTCCATCGGCAGGGTCGCCCTTGCATTGGTGCCGTTTGCGGCTTGTTTCGGCGCTGTGGGACTCAACTGCCTGAAACGTCGCTGGTGGGTGCTTGGCGCCATCGGCTGCATCCTGCTGTGGATATGGTTCTATACCCTCACGGGCAACACTCATGATATCTCCCTGCAACATGCGCCCGAAGTCACACCCGACAATGACTTGGGCGAGGGATTCTCCATCATCGGCATGGGTATCGGCTACAAGGTGTCCCGCGTGTTGACCTGGCTGTCGCTCATCTCGGCGCTCATCTCGCTACTGCCGTTTAAGTTCAACGCAACCATCGAAAAAGCCGTTGACGACACCTTTGAGGACGGTCGCCGCCATGTGCGCAATGAATTCAATAAATTGGAGAGCAATCTGCACAAGCCACACAAAGGCAAAAAAGACGTCCCCACCCCACCCATCTCCAATGACCAGCCCTTTGATGACCAGCCAGCTCAGCCTGTGGCCGAAGACAAGGAGGACCCCTCACGCTTCATGCCTCAATAAATAAACATCTCTAAACTCCTCACTTCTAACCCCTATCTTCAATGAGGGTGGTGCATGTCAATGCGCTTGAACGTGAGCGGAGTGGTCACCTTGAGCGTGTTGCGGGTGGCACCATAGAACAAGACACGGCCACCCAGCACATCATATCTCGCCAGCACACCATGCACGTTCTCGAAGACCATATCTCCCATATAGATGTAATTCTGGTTCAGGTCCACGCTGTGGAGCAAGGCCCATTTACCCGAGAACGACCCCTGCCACAAGAGTTGCCAGTCTGGATTATCGCTGGATTCAGGTGACATGTTGATCAGTTCGTTATAGTACCCCGAGAAAGTGCTGTCCTTAGTTGAAAAGCTATAGGACATCTCGATGTAATGGACGCTGTCATCATATTGATATACCCAGTCGCCATCCATATACTTGTTGAAATTCCTTTGTAACTCGACGGTCTCGAGCGTGGTCCAGTCGGTCTCAATCACCACATGGTCCCCTTCACATGACACCAGCAACAGCACCACGGCCAGCGACAACAACAGGATATTGAATGATTTCCTCATTTCACTTGGTTATTCATCTTTTTCGGGCGCAAAATTAGCAAAAACATGGAAACCGCACCGCATCGGCCTACTTTTTCTTTTCACTTTTCTTCTCGCACATGGCATGAGCATCGCGGCCACGGGTTCCCTCCAAGAGGGGCTACCGCGACCGCGATGATGCTTGTCTGGATCAAGAGCCGTGGGATCAGTTGCCGCCACCTATTCCGCCTGTGGGAGTGCCGCTGCTCGAGCCGCCCGACTGCTTGCCGCTGCCGATGAGGTCGTCGTTCTCGATGGTCTTGTCGGCCTTCTTGACGCGGGTGGTGAGTGAGCCGAAACGGTAGCTCACAGAGATTCCGAATTGGCGCGCCATCTGCTCGTAGTGGGTCCAACCGGTCACGTCACCTTGGGTGATATAACTCTTCACGCCCATGTACTTGCCACTGAAGGGCACGACAGCCTGTAATTGAACTGTCAGGCGATCTTCCTTGAGGAACGAGCGCTGCAGGCTGAAGCCATGGAAGAAGATTGTACCCATGCGTCCGTACAAATCGGTGATGCCACCGCCCCACATGCCGGCGAAGCCCGACAGTTGCAGTTTCCAGGGCAGGAACTGGGTCACATTAGCAAAGAAGTTGCCGCTCACGCGATCGTTCTTGAGATTCAACTCATTGCTCTTGTAATAGTTGTAGCCGATGGAGCCGTTGAGCATGATGTTGGTCTTCTTGGTCATCATCCACTGCACAAAGGCCGACAGCGTCGTCGAGTAGGTCTTGAGCGTGTTGGCATAGGTCGATACCTGAACCAACCCGTCGGCCCACTTCACAGCACCGATGCCGTTGTTGCTGAACTGGAAGCTGGGGGTGACGTTAAAGGTCAGCTTGGGTCCCACGTGCATATAGGTGAGACTCAACGAGTGGTAGTGCACGCTGCCCAAGTCGGTGTTACCGTATGAGCGGCTGGTAGGTCCCTCAATTACGGCAGGATTCAGATAACTGATGCCTGGACGGTTGATGCTCGCAGCATAAGAGAACTTGAGGCTATTCGACCAGTCAAACTTGTAGCGAAGGCTGGCACTTGGAACCACATCATTGAGATGAGCCTCATAGGCCTGCTGCTCTCCTCCAGGATAGGTGGCTCGCAGGAAGCTGTGCTCATAACGCAAGCCGGCACGGGCATCCCAGTTCCCGCTGTGGAAGGAGTAACTCAAATAGGCGGCACCCACCTGAGTCACGTGCTTGTAGCGCATGTCCAGGTCGTCGTCAATGCCCAAGTAGTCCTGAATGTTGTGGCTGCGGTTCAGACGATAAATATACTTGGCACCGGTCTCGATGGTGTGCTTCTCGGCCAGGGGGCGCGTCCAGTCGAGCTGGAAAGTATGCTCGTTGAAGTCCTCCTTGCCGTCCTGGTCGATGCCGTAGTAGAGCACCGGCAGATTGACGTTGTCGGTATATCGTGAGTTATCCTTGTTCTTGTTGTGCCATGCCGTGAGCATATAGCTCAACGTGACGGTCTCACCGTTGAGGCGGGTGCGGTGCTGATAGTCAATGCGACTGTCAAAGCTATAGCTGTCGGCACTGCTCTTGTTGTTCATGCCGTAGCTGTAGATGGGATCCCCGGCTGCAGTGCGCATGAGGGTGTTGGTGTTCCCGTTAGTGCCGTAATTGTAGGCAAATCCGTCCAGCGACAAGGAGACAAGGTTCAAACTATCGGGTTCCCAGCTGGCACTCACGTCACCAAAATGCACTGTCATCTTGTCCACGTCAAAGATGCCGTCGCTCAACAATTCGCTACCGCCTTGAGTGTAACGGTTATAGGTCGAAGATTTTGTCCTCTGTCCATTGCTGCCATCGTATTCGATGCCGTAATCCACCGACAGCACCACCTTGTCGAGCTGGGTAGTCAGGTTCAACGAGCCGCCAAAAGCGCCCCTCTGGTTAGCCCTGGCAGATGCCATACCCGACACGCCCTTGAGCGTCGAGTTATCCTGCATCACGATGTTCAGAATCAACGTCGTGCCCTCGGCATCATACTTGGCGCCAGGTTCGGTAATCACCTCGATGCGCTTCACACTGCTGGCGGATTTCGTCGCTGGCATCGACGCTCACCATGGGCACCTTGCGCAACATCGTCAACACGTTGTTGGTCTTGCTGTCGGCATCATCGGCCACGCTGTAGCCGATGCGGTCCACTTCCTGCTTGATGAGCTGGCGCTGGGCAGTGACGGTCACATCCTTTAACTGGATGTTGTCAAACACACTCAACAGCGAGTCGTTGACCCAATCGTCATCGTCGTTGGGAGCGGCAGCGACCTCACGCGTCAGCTTCAGGGGAATCGACATGCCCATCTGGCTGTAAGTGCCCTCAAGCATGTCGCCACTCAACGTTGCCTCATAGGAAACGCCCATGTCGGGGAATGTCAGATTCAACTTTTCATCCTTGACCTTAGCCTGGGCCTTCAAGCCGTAAGCGCCCTGTTCGGGGACATCGATTGATGCGGTAATGCCTTCATCATTCTGCTCGATGTGGAGCACCACACCGATTTTGAGGGAATAGGCCGGCACCTCGATATTGCCTGTCCACTTGCCGCTAAAGTCTTGAGCCACCGTGATAAGACTCATCAGGGTGACC
Source organism: Sodaliphilus sp. (assembly GCA_036795635.1). Classification (GTDB taxonomy): domain Bacteria; phylum Bacteroidota; class Bacteroidia; order Bacteroidales; family Muribaculaceae; genus Sodaliphilus. The sequence continues at coordinate 2,626 of DAIREJ010000057.1, read as the reverse complement.
AAAGCGGCACAAAACAATCTTTTTACAAATACAAGTTTCATATTTATTTCTGGGTTTAGCTGTTATCGTTTCCTATGCTATAGACGCACAAGTCTATCAAAAAGTTGCAAAAATGGCTAAATTTCCTCCTTCAGTTCCTCCACTTCATCATAGAAATCACTATCAATGAACGCATCATGCTTGAAGAGCAATATCAGCAGTTCCACGGCAATGATAGCAAGGGGTGGCACAATACTGTGCGGCCATTCAAAACCATCAAAGACAGCATTGACAAACAGGAAAGCCATAGCAAAGCTCAAAATGTGTGTCAACTGATTCCATCGAATGAAACGTTTCGCGGCTTGATAATGCTGATGAACGCCGACAGCACTGGTCATTTTATTCAATAAAACGTTGTTGATGGCATGCGATACAGCAATCAGCGCAGCATATACCACAAATGTCACACAGATCGCCAAATGATGCGGGAACCAATCAAAAAAATAGTTCAAAGCTTCAAAAACCAGGAATAGCCCACCGAAAAGCCATGCTCCATTCGCAAGATCGTCCTCGCGTATTTTAGCAGCTTTGACATTAATACTGTTGCGCGTCTTCTCCAATTCATTCTGCTCCATAATCTGTCGTTTCTTATCGTTTCTACTCTTTAGACGCACACCGATGCAAAAAAACTACACGACAGATGAAATTTTTCTAGCGATTTTTTACTTTGAGAGCTCTCGCAGGCGCTCAATGGCTTTATTCTTGATGATGCTGTGCTTGAAAAAGACAAAGTTGACCATGAAAAACGCAAAGGCCGACAACAACACAATCATTGTCACAAACATGATCACACCCATATTCTCGATAATGGTGTTGGTGATGAGCTCATACATGAAAAAAGCAACAATAACAAGAGCAACGACTGCAGCCACCTTTCCCCACTTGTAGCCCTTGTCATATAGGTCCACCAGCGTCTGGGCGTCATCGCACCGGCTCATCTTGCCAAACCACAACATGTCAGACACATTCGAGCCAGCGACCAGCAACGGGACGAACATCAGTTCCCAATCGGTTAAATGCTTCGTGAAATACAAGACCACCAACAAGAGTAAAAACGCCAGCCACACCACAGCATGAACGCGGCAAGTCTTGGCATGATGGGCATATCGGGCCTTCATGCGTTGCAGCAACTCTTCCTTGCTGTAGTGCCCAAGTTCATCCATGTTCAATCTAACATTTTCCATTATCATCGTTTTTTATAGGGTTATCACTTTATTATTTAAACGTGAACGAGAGTTCAAAATTACATCTTTAAGCTGTTTTTATCGGTTGGCATATTTTTTGCAGATACAAGAGTATGTGTTAAACTCATTTAATTGAAAACAAATATGATACTGACAACAACACCGAAGATTGAGGGTTATCCAATCCGTGAGTACAAAGGCATTGTGACTGGCGAGACCATTATCGGCGCCAACTTGTTAAAGGACTTTATGGCTGGCATCCGTGACATCGTGGGTGGACGCTCCTCCAGCTACGAGCGAGTGCTGCGACAGGCCAAGGACACCTCAATGCAAGAAATGGCCGAGCGCGCTCAAGCCTTGGGGGCCAACGCCATCATCGGCATTGACATCGACTACGAGACCATCGGCAAGGATAACTCCATGCTCATGGTAGCCACCAGCGGCACCGCCGTCATCATCTAGCCCCTCCCATAAGGAAAACAATAAATACAATAAGTACAATTATCTGATTACTAATAATTTGTATTTATTGTATTTATTGTTTTCGTTTTATTCCGTTTTTACTTGTTGATTTCGATGATTGTCGTTTCGGCAACGTCGGCAATCGAGACAGGAATCGTCAGCGTGCCGGTGAATTTGTCATAAGTCACATTCTTGGCCTTCTTGCCGTTGATTTTCACCTTGCCGGGCTTTTCAGTGGCAGGGACCACAAGGTGATACTCCTTGCTGGGGGTGTCACCTGCCATTTCACCCTTACCCTGAACAGTGATGAAGCGGGTCTTGCCCTGCGGTGTAGCGATGAATGTGATCTCGCGGTGCTTGTCGTTAGCCAGCGTGCCCGTGGAGTGCAGGTCGTCGTCAAACAAGGTAAACCTTGACGGCACGTCACTGGGGTAATAGACAATGTCCAACTTGTCGGGATTGTAGTCACCCACATTATCCATCTCGTAGTTGGCCTGCGGGATGAAGGCTCCCGCACGGGCAAACAGCGGCAGCACCTCGATGGGCGCACTGTAGTTGACGGTCGTGTGACCAGCATAACGTTTCTCGGGATGATTGATGTCCACCCAAGTACCCTCGGGGAAAGTGATCTTTCGGCTCACGGCACCTTGCTGCATCACGGGAGCCACCATCACGTCATGGCCCCACAAGTACTGGTCCCAAATGTGGTCATAGCGGGCGATGTTCTTGTCATCCTCATACATGCCCAGCGGACGCACCAACGGCAGACCGTAACGGGCGTTCTCATAAGCAAGCGTGTAGTTATAGGGCAGCCATGCGTAGCGCTGCTTGATGATGCGCAAGGTCAGGTCGCCGAACTCGGTGTAGTGATAAGGCTCGGCCTGATAGGTCGAATGGGTGCGCAGCATGGGTGAGAACAGACCCAACTGCAGCCAGCGGAT
>DAIREJ010000056.1:0-13640 GCA_036795635.1 Sodaliphilus sp. | reverse complement strand
AACTGTCGCATGCGCAGTTCCATGTTGTGGAAGTCAGGGATGGTCTCGCCCAACAGCTCGGGAACATCGACCAGCATTTTCTCGAAGTTGCCGAAGGCCTTGCCGCAATCATAGGCGCTCTCGGGCGTGACGGCTTCACGGGTGATCGTGTCGGGAATATAAACCATCACGCGCCAGTAGCGGTCGGCCTCATCGCGGTAGTAGGTCTTGCCACTGCGGACCTTGACGAATTGCAGCACTTTGCGGTCAATGTCGTCGGTATTGCAGGCCTCCAGTTTGCGGCGGATGTGCGCTGTTACTACCTCGATGTTGTGCTGCAACAGGTCCACGTCCCGGAAAATGGCATTGTTGATGCGTTGCAGCACATAATCGGGTGCGTCACTTTCAGTGACAACGTGATAGGTGTCATTAATAAGTCCGTTGCCCAATGGCTTAACCTCCTTGACCATTCCCTCAATCTCAAATTGCGCCAGGATGCCGGCAGTGTTGCTTGCTTCCATAAAATAGCATTATTACCCATTATTATTAAATGCGAATTTCACAAATTCAACTAATTTCGCTAAAGAATTATTATTTCGTGAAATATGCCTAATTAGCGAAATTAGCATTAGCCCCGCAGGGCTTAAGCCATTGGTTAATTTTTCTTGGCTGCTTTGGCCTCTTTCTTGGCTACCTTTTCCCAATACTTGGCGCCCTTGGCCTTCAACTGCTCGGTGAAGGCGTTGGCAGCGGCACGCGTCGCTGCCTCATCTTCGGGCTTAGCCCAGGCATGGCGGTATCCACGGAACCTGCTCCACTCGCCTCGGGTGAAATCGGGCACCTGTACGGGCTTGTTGCCGTTGTTCATCGAGAGGCTACCCAGTTCGGCTAGGCAGCACCATTCGGCCAGGTCATACACGTCAATGTCGAGCGGTAGCCCGTTCTGTAGGCAATAGACCAGGCGCGAGTCCATGATGAAGTCCATGCCGCCGTGGCCTCCAACCTCTTTGGCCTCCACACCGTAGCGTTTCACGAGCGGCGAGGTGAACTTCTGCAGGAGCGTTTCGGTGTCTTCTTGGCTCAAGTAGGAATGACCCGTATATTCTGTGCTGATGTTGACTCCAGCCTTTTTCATCACTTCGGAGGTCAGCGCAATGCCCTCAATGGGATATTTGTTGATAAAGCCCTTGGTGCCGGTGAGTTGATACATGCGGTTATAGGGTTGCGGCGTCATTACATTGTGATGGATCTCGATGACCTTGCCCTTCTCGGTTGAGATGAGTGTGGTAGTGTGGTCGCCGTTTTTGAAGTCGGTGCAATACTCGCCTGTGCGAGCCTTGAACAGTTCCTGCCCGTTAAAGGAGCGGGTATCCATTGCCACAAGGGTTTTCATGCGGTCGCCGCGGTGGATGTTCAGCACTTGGGCGATGGGACCCAGACCGTGGGAGGGATAGACGTCGCCGCGGAACTTGCTGTTATAGTCCAAGCGCCAACCCAACTTGTCGTCAGCGCCACGTTTCCAATAGGCGTCCCAATAGGGTGACAGTTCGTGGCGGTAAGCTCCTTGCACATAGATGACTTCGCCCAGCAGACCCCTCTGAGCCATGTAGAGCGAGTTGAGTTCAAAGAAATCATAGCAGCAGTTCTCGAGCATCATCACATGCAGGCATTTGCTCTCGCTCAAGTTAATGAGCGACCAAATCTCGTTCATGTTCATTGCCGAGGGCACCTCGATGGCGACGTGATGACCATGCTCCAGCGCCTCACGTGCCACCAGGAAGTGGTGAAGCCAGTCGGTGGCAATATACACCAGGTCGATGTCGGTGCGACGGCACAGGTCCTTGTAGCCATCCTCGCCGTAGTAAACATCGGCTGCCGGCATGGAAGCCTTGTGCAGAATCTCCTGACAAGCCTCGGCGCGGTCACGCATATAGTCGCACAAGGCCTTCACCTCGATGCCCGGGATGTGCGTCCAGCGCTCCACTGCGTCGGGGCCGCGCATGCCCAGTCCGACAAACGCAACCCTAACGACAGGAATCTTCTCTACGGCCAGTCCCAACGCCGATTGCTGGCCAGCAGGTCGCTGTGGCACCTCAGTGACGATTGTCCCGTCTTGAATGGTGTAGGACCAGTTGAACTGCGCCCAAGCGCCAATCGGCAGCAGTACGAATACCGTTAAAAGCAGTGCAATGATATCATTTCGTCTCATAATGTTGAAGATTGAATAGTCGTTAATAAATTATTGAACACAATGTGAAAGCTTCAAAAGAATTGTACACAAACTGGTTTGCTGAGCAGTATGTCTTGATGGGTATCAGTCAACAGTCCTGAATTGGCGTCACGACTGAAGATCTGAATCTTACCGCTGTCACGGCAACAGCACAGCAAGAACTTGCCGTTGGGCGTAATGTTGAATTGGCGGGGATGGATAGCCGTGGGTTGGTATCCGATGCGCGTCAATAGTCCGGTTTGGGTATTGACAGCAAAGATAGCAATGCCATCAGCTTTAAGACGGTTGCTCGAATATAGGAATCGGCCATCGGGGCTCAGATGGATATCCGCACCTCCTCGTGCCTGGACACTGTCCGAAACGATCTCCTGAAGCTTTTCTAGCCGTACTTCTTTATAACTGAACACTGACACATTTCCTGACAGTTCACTCATCAGATAGGCAAACCGGCCATCGTTACTGAAGGTTAGGTGTCGCGGCCCTGAATCAGCCGTGACCTCAGCAGCCACGCCGTTGTCTGTCACAACGTTTCCCATGATGCTGAACGAAAGGATGCGGTCAGCGCTGAAGTCAGTAGCAAGGGCATACTTTCCGTCGGGTGCGAAACAGGCACAATGAACATGAGGCCAATTCTGCCGCGAGACGTCAGGACCACCTGTTGCTCCAGGGAATTTCCTGGCAAGTTGAGCACTCATGCCGTGTTGACTGAGTTGGAACACGCTCATGGAGCCGCCTGAGTAATTCGCTGTTAGGGCAATTCCTCCGTTGACGGCCACGTAGCACGGGTCGGCTCCTTCAGTCGGTTGGGTGTCCAACAGACGCATTCTTCCGTTCTTGTCAACGATGATAACGTTCAGCGAGGCCCAGTTATCGTTGGTCTCACTGACTACATAGGCAAGTCCTTCTTTGCTTGGTGCTGTCAGGTATGACGGATTTCTCATTTCCAAGGAATCCAGTAACTTGACTTCACCAGTGTTTTGGTTGAATCGATAGGAATAGAGACCCTTGCTGCCACAGTCGGTATAAGTCCCTACAAGCATCGTCATCACGTCCTGTGCCTGCAAAGCAAAAAAGCAGGACAGCAACATGATCAATATAATCTTTGGTTTCATATCATCTTTTCTTTTAGGTCTTATTGCTCTAATTTCCAGCCATGGTCGCCATGATAAATCATCTGGTGGGTCATGCCGCCGTCGATACAGATGTTCTCGCCCGTGATGAAGCCTGATTTGTCGGAACAGAGGAACAGTACCATGTTGGCAATATCCATGGGATTGCCGACACGGCCTGCAGGTTGTTGAGTGGCATCGGGCCCTTCATGAACGGTACCTGTTGTGTCAATCCAGCCCGGTGAAATGGAGTTGACTCGCACACGACTGGCAAGGCTGACGGCCAGCGCATGGGTCAAGGCCGCGATTCCGCCTTTTGCAGTGGTGTAGCTCTCGGTCTGAGGTTGGCTCATGCGGTCGCGAGAAGAGGAAATGTTCACGATGGCAGCACCCTCGGCGAAGTAAGGAGAAAAGAGTTTGGCAAGGTAAAACGGCGCTGTGACTCCAACGCTCATGGCATATTGGAATTCCTCATAGCTGCATTCGTCAATCCCCTTCATCAGTGGCAGGGCATTGTTGATGAGATAGTCCACACTGCCATATTTCTTGATGACCTCTTGAGCAAAACGCTCCAGCACTTGTTTATCGGCAATGTCACCCACAAAATGATTTCCCGGCAGTTTGTCGATGACGCAGACGTGGGCGCCTGCCTTCTGAAATTCCTTGGCGATGCAGCGCCCTATTCCCTGCGCGCCACCAGTCACGACGGCTATTTTATCTGTGAAATTCATTATGATGTCAAATATGATATAAATAATACGGGAACAAATTTAGCAATAATCCACCACTTATCCCTTTGAATGAATACTTTTTGAAAGAAATATTATCAGATACAATGATGAGCATAAAACTTTACCAATAATCTCCAAGCAAGGGTTATGGTCGCGCTTTTTTTCCGGTTTCTAGGGTGTTGACGGGTTCTATCGAGATGTGGTGGGGCATTTCGGCTCTTGAAAGGCGTGAGCGCAGCCATGACTTGATTTCTTCAGGGATCAGAGTGGAGTGGGGGACCAGTTCGACTTTGGCGTTCAGGACAGTTCCAAACCTGGTGTCGGGAACTGGATACACCATTGAGGCCAACACGTCAGGATGCCCGTTGATGATGCTCTCAACGACTTCGGGATAGACATTCTCACCGCCACAAACGACCATGTGGTCTGTTCGGCCTCGATAGAAGTAAAAACCGTCAGAATCGCAAGAAACCAGGTCGCCTGTATTTTGCCATTTGTTCTTCATGCTGATCATCGCCCAGCTGGAACGGACCCACAGTGAACCTGTCCCATCACTGTCGCGATTCTCAACCTTGCATTTCACGCCGCGTATGGGTTTACCGATGGTCACTTCTTCGTGCCTTGACAGGTCCTCGGGTGATGCAAACATGAAGAAACCCGCCTCGGAAGTGCCATACAGGTTGTAAATGACTTGTCCCAAGTAATCAGTTGTCAGGTCTATCCACTTCCGGTCAAGGCGATCCCCTCCGCTGATGATGCACCTCACCGTTTTCATGAGAGTGGGGGCATTGCCTGCTTGCCACAATCGGGCCAGCATGGCAGGAACAATGGGCAGAACCTCGATTTGCTCTTCTGAGATGGTCCTAAGGGCTTCGTCGGCATCGAAATGCCTCACAAGGCAAATCTTCTTGCCCATCAGCAATGAAATGATGAGGGTAGAGAGCCCGAATCCATGATACACCGGTAAAGGCAGGAACACGCTCTGATATTCATCAATGCGCAGGTCCTGCAACAAGGCGAAAAACGGAGGTAAGAATTGAAACACAGACATCTGCCGCGGCGCTTCTTTATACTTCCCGCTTGAGCCACCGGAGAACACCGAGAGTTCGCCACCTCGCTTGACATGCGGCAGGCTCACGTTGTCATTTCGGCCTTTGCCCGAAAGCTTGCGGAGCAATTCTGCTGCTTCAATCATCTCACATGGCAAGTCACTTGGGACACGTGTGCCGTTCAGTTCAGCGTCATAGAATAACAGCTTGATGCTATTGTGATGGACCAAATCCTTGATTTTGCTAGGAGCAATGTCCGTACTGATGAGTTTTATCTTGACGCCAAGTCTTGACAATGCGGGCAACAGTAACGTCCCGACCAAGTGATTCCTGCACAGTACACCAACACAAATGCCGCTTATTAGGCCATAATCCGTGAACAGGATACTCGTCAAATGGTTGGCGCTCTCAAACAACTCTCGGTAAGACAGCCGTTTCTCGTCCACCACTAGTGCACAACGGTTCGGGTAATGATAAGCCGAGAAACGCAGCAGAGCCATGAGCGAGATGCCGTCTTGGACAAAGCACTTCACCAGACGGTAGATGCCTCCTGGGGTGATAATGTGCAACTTGGCCAGTTTTCTGAATAAAGTCCTGTTCATTGTGTCTTGCCCTATGGATTGTTCCAACCTGTTTAAGTGCGAATGCCAACTCCTAACTCCTAACTCATAACTCATATACACCACCATGGCTTGTACCTGAATTTACCGCTCATTGCTAATCGCAGCAAGATGCAGGCGGCTTCATCAGCAGTATAGGCGGGCATGTTTTTATAGCGCTCGTTCACATCCGACATCGGGGTGTGTACCAAGGGCATATAGGCTATTTGAACTTTTACCTGAAGCTGTTTGTGCTCCCTGCGGGCGGTCCTGCACCACGCATTAGCGGCGCATTTCGAGGTATGATAGGCCGACCAACCCGGGATGAAAGGATAACGGCTGCTCACCGAGGAGGTGTACACGATGCGGCCTTCTGCGCTCCTCAATGCGGGCATCAGAGCGAGTGATAACGCCACCATCGAACGATAGTTCAGGTCCATACAGCGGTCATAATCGTGTATCCTGTCGATGGCGTCACCGATGGTTCGATGAATTGATTTACCTGCATTGCAAAAGAGGTAGGACACCGACGGAAACCCTTCCCTTAATTTGACGCACAACGCATCTAGTTGTTCGCGCTGCCTTAAATCTAGGGCATCATAACATGCCTCGCAACCGTTTTCCCTGGCCTTCTGGCACAGCGACATGAGTTTCTCTTCGTTGCGGGAAATCAGGTAGAGATTTGCTTTGGCCTTGATCAGTCTGAGTGTCAACGCTTCACCGATGCCCGATGATGCACCAGTGACGACAACCCATTTGTCGGCGAAATGCTTCCTCAGTTGATCATCACTGACCGATACTGGCGGATAAATCAATCTTTTCCAGAAACTCATCTTGTCGTAACGATGTTTGGTTAGAAGGCCATAAAATACTAGGGTACAAAAATAGGCAAAAGCTGGCAAATGGTGAAATGTGAGGTGAAAAAACATGTGTACTGCGAACGAGACCAAACCATATCAAGTGAATAGACGAAGCGCCAATCGATAATATCGCACGCGATATAATGTTAAATTTGCTTAAAGATTTTGCTATTTCGCTTGCGGTATGAATGATTTGCAGTATATTTGTATCGTGAACGATATAAATAACAATACAATTAGAAATGGAGAAGATTTATGATTTCAAGGCTCTCACGAGCAGAGGTAAGGAGATTGACTTCAAGGAGTTTGAGGGCAAGGTGCTGCTGATTGTGAATACCGCCAGCAAGTGTGGTTTTACGCCCCAATTCGCAGGACTGGAGGAACTGAACCAGAAGTATAGGGACAAGGGACTGGTCATCATCGGTTTCCCCTGCAACCAGTTCAAGGAGCAGGACCCAGGTTCTGACGGAGAGATTGAGGAGTTCTGCCAGTTGAACTATGGCGTAACGTTTCAGATCATGAAAAAGATTGATGTGAACGGTCCCGACGCTGAACCCATCTTCGAGTACCTGAAGGCGCAGGCTCCCACCGAGGAATATCACGGCCTGAAGGCCAAAGGTGCCGCCATGCTCTTCAAAACCATCAGCAACAGTGTAGAGAAGGACAGCGATATCAAGTGGAACTTCACCAAGTTCCTGATTTCGAAGGATGGCGAGACCATCAAGCGCTATGCTCCCACTACCGAACCCAAGGATTTTGAGAAGGACGTTGAAGCCATGCTGGCTTGATTCAGATCATAGATTCATGCACGCAGAATTACTATTAGACCATCAGATCTGTTTCCGTCTCTATACGGCGACAAGGTTGGTCACTCAGGCCTATACACCGATGCTCGCCGAGCTGGGCATCACCTATCCGCAGTACCTTGTGTTGATGGTACTGTGGGAGAAGGACTGTCAGCCTGTGAACGACATTGCCCATCGCTTGATGCTAGAGACCAACACGGTTACTCCGCTGTTGCAGCGCATGGAGAAACTCGGTTTCCTCATCCGCAAGCGGGGTGAACAGGACAAGCGCCAGCACATCGTCCGTCTGACGGCTAAAGGCAAGCAGCTGGAGGAAAAGGCCTACGCACTGATTCCTTCTGGTATGGGCGAGCAACTTGCTTTCTGCCCGCTTAGGCTTGAGGACTACCAACAGCTTGCACAAGAATTAGACTCAATTATTTACGCGTTAAAAAAATAATGGAATTATGGCACATCTGTGTGAAAACTGCAAATTTCGTGCGCATTACGACCGCAAGCCCAACTCACTGATGGGACGGTTCTGGCGCTGGCACATCAACTTCTGTCCTGGCTGGAAAGCCTATTTCACAAGCCTGAGTGACGAACAGAAGGATGAGATCCGAGGCAAATATCAATTCACTAAATATCAGTAACGAATATGAAGAGAATAGTATTAGGTTTCATGACTGTGATGTGTGTGCTGACTGTGTCGGCGCAAAGTCTCTATGACATCTCAGTCAAGGATGATTTGGGCAAGGACGTGTCTCTTGCCGACTACAAGGGCAAAGTGTTGCTCATCGTGAACACAGCAACGCGTTGCGGCTTTACGCCACAATATGATGAACTGGAAGCTCTCTATGAGAAATATCATGCCGACGGGTTTGAAATTCTGGACTTCCCCTGCAACCAATTCGGTGAGCAGGCTCCCGGCACAATCGAGGAGATTCACCAGTTCTGCACGGCCAATTTCAACATCCAGTTTCCTCAGTTCGACAAGATTGACGTGAACGGCGCCAATGAGTCGCCGCTCTATACCTATCTGAAATCGCAGAAGGGCTTCGGTGGCTTCGACCTCAACGACCAAAGGGGCAAGTTCATGGATGAGATGTTGCGCAAGCGCGATGCTGACTATGACAAGAAAAGTGACATCAAGTGGAATTTCACCAAGTTCCTCGTTTCCCGTGACGGCCGTGTTGTGAAGCGCTACGAGCCGACCGACAAGATGTCTGACCTCGATACCGATATCCAGATTGAAATGAATCCCGTCTTGAGCAGCATTATGGCTCGACGCTCGATCCGCAAGTATCTTGACAAACCAGTGGAGCACGAGAAACTGGAGATGATTGTCTGCGCCGGCATCAATGCACCGAGCGGTATGAACCGCCAACCATGGATCGTCCGCGTGGTGGAAGATCAACAGCTGATTGCCGATGTGACTGAGGTCTATAAGCGTCATAATGCCGAGCAGGTGAAGCGTGACAAGGATTTTAAGAATATGTTCCGCAATGCGCCCAACCTCATATGCGTGTGCACGCCTGCCGAGGGCGGTGGCGAACTCGATGCCGGTCTCTTGGGCGAGAACATGATGCTGGCGGCACAGTCGATGGGGCTTGGCTCCTGCTGCTTGGGCGGTCCCGTGCGCTTCCTTAACTCGAATGCCGATGCCAAGTTCTTCCTTGACCGCCTCGACATCCCCGAGGGCTACAAGCTGAACTACATCCTGGCTATCGGTTATCCCGACGAGCAGCCCGAAGCCAAGCTACGTGATGCCTCTAAAGTGAAATATATCAAATAATTATATTAACCCTAAATAATAATTGCAATATGAAAAGTTTTGGATCAAAGCCGTGGATTCTTCCACAACCCGTATTGATTATTGGTACCTACGACATGTATGGCAAGCCCAATGCCATGAACGCTGCATGGGGCGGACAGTGGGATAATGGCGAGATCATGATTTCGCTCGGTTCTCACGCAACGACCGATAACCTGAAAGGCAACCGTGACCTGACAGTCGCCTTTGCCACTGCCCAGACCATGGTGGCAGCCGACTATGTGGGCATTACCAGTGGCCGCGACACCCCCGACAAAATGAAGAAGGCAGGCTGGACGGTCGAGAAGGCTCCTAATGTGAATGCTCCTGTATTCAAGGAGTTTCCGATGACATTGGAATGCCGCATCAAGGAGAAAATTGATGAATCGGCATCGGGCTATAACCTCATTGCCCAAATCGTCAACGTCCTCTGCGATGAGAAATACCTGGCTATCGACGGTGAACCCAATGTGGAGAAGATGGAAATCATCACCTTTGACCCCGTTCACCACACCTACATCCAGTTGGGCAAGACGATTGGCAACGCATTTGCCGAAGGCGCTCAATTAGGGTAAGAAGAATGTTCGCTGAGGAAACCCGGCACAAATGACACGAATGGGAACCTGTTCGCCTAAAGATACCATCGTGCGCCTGTTGAGCAGGTTGAAGTCCTGGCTGCAGTCGCTATCTTTCAGGACAGGTGTCATCGTGTTGTTGTGCTGCATTCCGTTCTATATCCTGTCCTTTGCCCAAATGCTGTTGCCCATCAGCGTTTCGGCAAAGGGCATATTGTGGACCATCCTCTTCGGGCTGGCAAAAACCTGCCAGTACGGAGGTCTGACAATCCTAGGCGTCGAAGGCTACAAACGCCTCAAAAACAAACTCAAGCGCAAAAAGCCTACTCCTTGACGTACCAGCTTAATGGATGATGCTATTTTCTGAACGATATTGAATTGAGTTATTGTTTATTTGGCGACAGGTTCATGAGCGTCATGTCTCCTCATTTGTAGTCCACGAGAGGCAATTGAGCGCGCCGCCCGAATTCTCTTCGGCGCCAAAATCATCTACAATAGTCGTCATATCAACATTTATCAGTTGTATGTCTGCTATATGCTTCGTGGCATTGAATGCTTGGTCTATCTGTCGAATGGCCTCTTTATCCAATGGCTCATAGCCGAGGCTGGGCACAAGTATCCGGTTGCCCACCTGCAAGTAATTGATATAACACCATGTGTGCTTGAATAAAAGACGGAACGTTTTGTCTTTTTCATAGTCGAACTTGTCAAGGTAGCTTAAGGGCACGACATTAAAGTGAGCGTCTGTGAGCGCTTTCTTGATGTCATTGCTGTAATCATCTTTATATATCTTATCGTAATCTGCATAATTCGTCATCAGGACACGTCCATCCTCAATATACCTGACCATCCCGTCAGCGTGACCAATGGGATTGTCATCACATCCCTCCCAGGGCAAGAGAACCAGTCCCATTTCTGTTCCACTGAAGTTGTCTTTCCACCAGCAATCCCACCACCAGCGGAAATCCTTTTCGAGCACATTGTTCTCCTCAAGAACCTTTTTACACATGATGATATACGGCTTATTGTTCACTTTGGCTTTCACAACATTACCACCATCAAGGATAATGGGCATTTGCACTACTTTAAAGCCAAAACGCTCGTTGCGAGCACTTTGCCGTTGGGTATGGACATCATGTAGTTGCCAGTTCGTAACGCATTCAGGATCGTCCATCAAGTAATCCGGGTTGTAGGTATAGCCCAGGAAAACGTCTTTGGTCAGCTGAATGGGCATATAATCACGTGCCCAAACGTCCATCGTGTTGACAAGCAGTTCACACTCAGGACAAAAATCTTCGATGCTTGATCTTAATTCAGAACGCACCTGGACATCCAGAGCACCACTTTCCCTGTCTATAAGACTTGAAATATACAACTTGTCTGTCCTGTCGTCAGTAATGAAATTATCTACAGTTATTTTCTCCATAATCATTAATCAAGATAAAAAATCCAAACAACTCAAATACGGCCTCGTCAATTTCTCGCTGCTTGCTAATCAGGCACCATTTGATGACATCTTTAATGAAACCATATAATCTTTCGTCAATATGACAAAACTAAGAGTCAACGATGCCTTTATCTTCTTATGAGAACAGCCTTGTTGAATCAATAAATCTTACTCATCTCTAAAATTGATGTACCTATACATGTATCTTCCATCTGGGTCAAATATGCATTCTGTTCTTTCTAATTCACCTCCATTAAAATATGCATATTGGATAGATTTGGCATTTGAAGATAGTATTTCACAATTATTTGTGGAAATATAGATTCTGTTATTCCTACTGAAATATTCTCTACGCTTGTGAAGTTTGTTTTGATTTCCTGGCTGTGGCATATGGATAGGATTAAGAATCAATTTTACCCCTTTAATTATATTTCTAAATCTTTTTTGCAGATTTTTATCATCTATTCTAATAGTCGCCTTGTTCTTTTCTGATTGAATGTTTTTCAATATATTATTTTCACCACAAAGTAAAACCAAACATTTGCAAGCACCAATTTCAAATTGCCTTCTTGTTTCTAACTCGTTGACAAAGGCCTCAGCAAGAAAATCATTATTTTCAATAGTGTCTGATGTGGTGAAAAACTGGAAAGTATGCATGTTAATCAACTTTCCTTTTTGGATTAAAAAAGGGCAGTGAATGATTTCAGAATTCAAATCACCAATACTCAATTGAGAAACTTCTAGAAGTACTGTGGATTTCTTATTCTTGACCATGTTGATTAATTCATAGGCATCGCCGATTGTTGCAATCGTATTCCCTGGAAACACTATCAGGTCTGACTTAGAATTATTTATTATCTCTGCAGTAGTAACTACCTTGTCGTAGGTGTTTAATTTAAGAATGTATGAAACTATTTGTACTTCCATGATTCGAATCTTAATTACTCAGATGTTTCAGCAGATAGGCTAGATAAGTCATTTCCCGATGCAGAAGTGGGTGAAGATTTCGCCTAGGATGTTGTCGGTGGTGATTTCGCCGGTGATTTCGCCGAGCCAGTGGAGGCATTCGCGGATGTCTTGGTCCAGCAGGTCACCGCTCAGGCCGCTTTCCAGACCGGTGATGGCGCGGGTGATAGCGTCGCGGGCTCGCGTCAGGGCTTGATAGTGGCGTGCGTTGGTGACAATGACGGTGTCGCTGTCCACGTTGGGCAGAGTCGCTGTCTTGACGATGAGATCACGCAAGGCTTCGACGTCACTGTCGCTCTTGGCGCTGATGGCCACGACTGGAGTGCCCTCGGGCAACAGATCATTTAACTCACTTCTCGCTGCGATATCGTCGTCAAGGTCGGTCTTGTTGAGCACGGTGATGAGAGCCTTATTGTTGCAGTGGGATAGGATATCATGTGCCATGCTTGTATCGGCGCTGGTGACGTCAACGATCCAGAGCACGACATTGGCCTTGTCAATGGCTTGCCATGTACGCTTGATACCCATCTGCTCAACAGTGTCGCTTGACTGGCGGATGCCCGCGGTGTCGATGAAACGGAACAGTGTGCCACCCATCACTACGATATCCTCGATGGTGTCGCGTGTGGTGCCGTGAACATCGCTCACCAGGGCACGGTCGTCATGCAGCAGCGCGTTGAGCAGGGTTGATTTGCCTGCGTTGGTCTGGCCTACGATGGCTACCGGCATGCCTCCCTTGATGGCGTTGCCGTCGCTATAGCTGTCAGCCAGACGGCTGATGAGGACTTGGATTTCGTGAGCCAGAGCGGTGACTTCACTGCGGTCGGCAAAGGTGACATCTTCCTCGCTGAAGTCCAGTTCCAATTCAATGAGTGCGACAAAGTGCAGCAACTTGTCGCGCAGTCCCCTCAACTCGTCGCTGTAACGGCCGCGCATCTGGTTCATCGCCACATGGTGGGCGGCACGGGACTGTGCCTCGATGACATCGGCTACGGCCTCGGCCTGTGATAGGTCCATGCGTCCGTTGGCAAAGGCACGGCGCGTGAATTCTCCTGCTGTGGCATGGCGGCAGCCTGCATCAATCAGAGTCTGGATGACCTGCTGCTGGATCCATGTCGAGCCGTGGCAAGCCAGTTCCACCACGTCTTCGCCCGTGAACGAGTTGGGCGCCTTGAAGACGGTCAGCACCGCCTGGTCGAGCACGTCGCCTGCACTGTCGGTCACTTGCCCCAAGTGGACGGTGTGTGTTGCCATGTCGGCAAGCGGTTTGCCCTGCCAGCGGCGTTGCACGATGTTTGTTGCCTCGGGGCCGCTCACGCGGATAACGGCGATGCCTCCCCTCCCGGGTGGGGTGGAGACGGCACAGATGGTGTCACCCGTCAAACCTGTCAATTCGGTGATGTTCATCGACGGGGATAGTATGCGGGCCAGTCCTTAATGTTCTGTTTGCTCTCGATGACATCCTCTACCGTGTCGTCGAGCGAGGCGAGGAAGTTA
>DAIREJ010000055.1:1189-13751 GCA_036795635.1 Sodaliphilus sp. | reverse complement strand
CCACCGGTTGTGCGAACGCTTCGGCAAGCCCATCGTCTCGACCTCGGCCAACGTGAGCGGCAAGTCCACGGCCAAATCCTTTGCCGAAATTTCGCCCGCCATCGTGAAGGGCGTGGACCATGTCGTGGAGTGGCGACACGACGACACGACGCCTCACCAGCCGTCGAACATCATCCTGCTGGGACGCGACGGTACATTCAAAATCATCAGATAACACTCGACTACAATGAGAATCAGGCTCGACATCAACAACAAGGCACACCGCCAGCGCATCAAGTATGTGGTGGGCGACTTTGTGATGTCTAACCTGGCCTGGTTCACCTATAACATCGTGCGTTACCACATGGGCAACGTGGCGGGCTACGCTGACCTGGGCACCTATCTGACGAGCAAAATGGTGGTGCTGGGACAGATCTTCTTCCCGCTGATGATGATGGTGACTTACGCCTTCAGCGGCTACTACAACAACGTGTGCCGCAAGTCGCGTGTCCAGGAACTGTTCACCACCGCTGCCAGCGCGGGCATCAACACGCTGCTCATCTTCTTCCTGGCCCTTATCAACGACGTCATCGGCGTGCGAGGCAGCGACTATGAGATGATTTTCATCCTGTGGGCCTTGCTGTTCGGCTTAGTCTATCTCGTGCGTGCCATCATCACCAATGTGGCCTCGAACCAGATACGCAAACGACAGTGGACCTTCCCCACACTGGTCATCGGCAGCGGGTCGGCAGCGGTGGCCTTCTACAACAACCAGAATGCCATGCGCAACTCCACGGGCTATGACATCAAGGGCTTTGTCAACATCCCCGGCGAGAATCCTGTCAAGGGCACCGCATTGCCGCACTATGACCTGGATGACATCGAGGAGGTCTGCCAAAAGGAAGGCATCTGGGAACTCATCGTGGTGCCCACGCGCAACGACACCGAGCAGACGATGAACGCCATCAACCGTCTGTTCGGATTGGGTCTGCCCATCATGATCTCGCCCGACAGGTTCAACATGCTCCAGTCGCAAGTGAGGCTGTCGGACTTCTATGGCGAGCCGCTGGTGAACATCTCGCGCAGCAGCCTGAGCGACAGCGGCAAGAACATCAAGCGGGCCATCGACATCGTCGCGGCCATCATCGCCATCATCGTGTTGCTGCCGTTCTATGCCATCGTGGCTTGCATCATCAAGTGCACCAGCCCCGGCCCCGCGTTCTATCTGCAAGAGCGCATCGGCCTGCACAACAAGCCGTTCAACATCATCAAGTTCCGCTCGATGGTGCAGAACGCCGAAGCTTCGGGCAAGCCGCAGCTCTCATCGGACGATGACCCGCGCATCACGCCCTTCGGGCGCTTCATGCGCAAGTACCGCATCGACGAGTTGCCGCAGTTCTGGAATGTGCTCAAGGGCGACATGTCCATCGTGGGTCCCCGCCCCGAACGCAAGCACTATATCGACCAGATCATCAAGCGCGTGCCGGCCTATGCCCTACTCCATCAGGTGCGTCCCGGCATCACCTCGATGGGCATGGTCAAGTTCGGCTATGCCAAGAATGTGGACGAAATGGTAGAGCGCGTCAAGTATGACCTGATGTACCTGGACAACATGTCGTTGCTCAACGACTTGAAAATCCTCATCTACACCATCAAAATCGTCTTTACCGGACGCGGCATGTAATGGCACGGAAATCCAATACATCCAAAAAGACCGACGCCGGTACTGCTGTACTGACGAGCAGTTGGTGGACGCGGCTGCTCGCCTGGCGCGAACAGCACATTCCCGACAAGACCTTTGTTGTGATTCTCGCCCTCATCGTGGGCATTACCGCGGGTCTCGCTGCTGTGCTGCTCAAGACACTCATCGCGCTCATCGCCAATTTCCTCACCAGCCGTTTCATCACCGAACAGGGCAACCTGCTGTACCTGGTGTTCCCAGCCATCGGCATCCTGCTGGCAAGCATGTATGTCTATTACATCGCCCGTGAGCCCATCTCGCATGGTGTGACACGCGTGCTGTATGCCCTGGCACTGAAAAAGAGCCGCCTCAAGATACATAACATGTACTCATCGCTCATCGCCTCTTCGTTGACCATCGGTTTCGGTGGATCGGTCGGTGCCGAGGGTCCCATCGTGTTCACAGGAGCAGCCATCGGCAGCAACCTGGGACAAGCTTTCAAACTCACGCCGCAGACGCTGGCCATGCTGGTGGCGTGCGGTGCTGCAGCGGGTATCGCGGGCATCTTCAAGGCGCCCATTGCAGGCATGCTGTTCACCGTCGAGGTGCTGATGATCGACCTGACGGCAGGAGCCGCCATCCCGCTGATCACGGCATCGGTGGCTGCAGCGACGGTGGCCTATGTCTTCACGGGCTACAACGTGGAGTTCTTTTTCTCCCAGAGTGAGCCGTTCTTTGCCTCGCGCATCCCGTTTGTGCTGCTGCTGGGCGTGTTCTGCGGCTTTGTATCACTCTATTTCATCAACTTGATTGACCGCATCGAGGCTCGTTTCAAGAGCTTGCGCAACCGCTGGGTGCGCTTTGCCGTTGGCGGCATCACCTTGAGCATACTCATCTTCCTCATGCCGCCGCTCTACGGTGAGGGCTACGAGGGCATTACACGCCTCATCAACGGCGATGTGACGGGTATCTTCAACAACAGCCTGTTCTACCCCTACCGCGACAACACGGTGGCCGTGCTGCTGTTCCTGTTCGCGTTGGGCGCCTTCAAGGTGCTGGCTACGGCAGCGACCAATGGCGGTGGCGGTGTGGGCGGTACCTTTGCTCCCTCGCTGTTCGTGGGCGTGATGGCGGGCGTTTTCTTTGCCTATCTGTTCAACCATCTGGGATTCATCGATCCCGACATGCCGCTGAGCATCAAGAACTTCGCCCTCATGGGCATGGCGGGAGTGATGGCAGGCGTGATGCACGCGCCGTTGATGGCCATCTTCCTTGCTGCCGAGATGACAGGAGGCTACGAACTGTTCCTGCCGCTTCTCATCGTGTCGGCAAGCAGCTATGGCGTGAGCCGCATCTTCACCCCCTACGGCATCTATGCCCGACGTCTTGCCAAGCGCGGCGAGTTGCTCACCCATCAAAAGGACCGTTCGGTGCTCACCTTGCTCAAGATGGACAGCGTTATCGAAAAGGATTTCTCTATTGTCCATCCCGACATGAGCCTCAAGGACATGGTGGACATCATCGCCCAGAGCCACCGCAACCTGTTCCCCGTGACCGATGAGGAGGGCAAACTGATAGGCGTAGTGCTGCTCGACGACATCCGCAACATTATGTTCCGCCCTGACCTGTACCGTCGCATCAACGTGGACCGCTTCATGTCCAAGCCGCCCACCAAGATCATCGTCGGCACGCCCATGGAGAAGGTGATGAAGACCTTTGACGAAACCGGCGCATGGAACCTGCCCGTCATCGACGAGGAAGGCCGCTACGTGGGCTTCGTCTCCAAGAGCAAAATCTTCAACAGTTACCGCCAAGTGCTCAAGCACTACACCTATGACTGACGCCGAGCCGAATCAACCCCCTACTGGCTTGACATTCAACGTTAATTGTTCAGTTCGGGAAAAATGCTAGTTTTGTTGCTTACAATAAACCATATAAAACAAGGATATTATGTATTTGATGATTAGACATTTGATAATGCCCGTTGTGATGACTCTGGCCATCACCTTGGGCGCTTTTGCACAGACCATTTCCTATGTCCCCGATGCCGACATCGAAAAGCGGGTACAGCAGACGCTCAGCCGCATGACACTGGAGGAGAAGGTGGGACAGATGACTGAGTTGGAAATCGGTGTCCTCGGGCATTGGGAAGGCAGCCTTTTTGTGCTTGACCAAGAGAAAATGGAAAAAGTTTTCACGCGCTACAAGGTCGGTTCAATACTCAGTTCGCCGGGGCCAGTGGCTCAGACTCCCGAGTGGTGGCAGCAGACCATCCGCACCATCAATGAGTATTCGTTGAAGGCTTGCGGCATCCCCTGCGTCTATGGTCTGGACCAGAACCATGGAACCACCTACACGTTGGGCGGCACGCTGTTCCCCCAGAACACCAATTTGGGCGCATCGTTTGACCCCGACCTGGCTAGACAGGCGGCAACCATAACGGCCTATGAGACCAGGGCAGCTAACTGCCCCTGGACCTACTCCCCCACCGTTGACCTCTCCCGTGACGCCCGTTGGCCTCGTGTGTGGGAAAACTTCGGTGAGGACTGCCTGGTTAACGCTGTTATCGGCAAGGCTATGGTCGAGGGCTTTCAGGGTCCTGACCCTAACCATATCGACAAATACCACATCGGCACGTCCATGAAGCACTATATGGCATACGGCTTGCCACGCACCGGTAAGGACCGCACGCCTGCCTATGCACCCGAATGGGAACTGCGCGAGAAGCATTTCGCACCCTTCAAAGCTGGTATCGAGGCTGGTGCAACGTCGGTAATGGTCAATTCGGCTTCAATCAACGGCATGCCCATGCACATCAACGCCAAGTACTTGACCCAGTGGCTCAAGGAAGAGACAGGCTGGGACGGCGTGATTGTCACCGACTGGGCCGACATCGACAACCTTTGGAAACGTGAGATGGTGGCAGCCAACAAGAAGGACGCTATCTGCATGGCTATCAATGCAGGTATTGATATGGCGATGGAGCCCTATAACCTTGACTTCTGTGACCTGCTCATTGAACTGGTGAGAGAAGGACGGGTGTCCATGGCACGCATCGATGACGCTGTGAGCCGCGTGCTCCGCATGAAATACCGCATGGGTCTGTTTGACCAGCCCAACACCGACAAGAAGGACTATCCCAAGTATGGTTCGGCCGAGCATTTCAAGGCTGCGCAAGACGCCGCCGTGCAGACAATGGTGCTGCTCAAGAACAACGGTATTCTGCCGCTG
Organism: Sodaliphilus sp.; assembly: GCA_036795635.1. Classification (GTDB taxonomy): domain Bacteria; phylum Bacteroidota; class Bacteroidia; order Bacteroidales; family Muribaculaceae; genus Sodaliphilus. The sequence goes on along the minus strand of DAIREJ010000055.1, from coordinate 8,860 downwards.
TCACAGGGCAAGAGAATCCTCGTGACCGGTCCCAATGCCAACTCCATGCGCTGCCTCAACGGCGGTTGGAGCTACACTTGGCAGGGCAAGGATGCCGACAAGTATGCCTCGCAGCACAACACCATTCTCGAGGCGATGCAGCAGCGCTTCGGCAACGGCAATATCATCTATGAGCCTGGTGTGACCTACAACAACGACGGCCTGTACTGGGAAGAGAATGAGCCGCAAATCGAACGAGCCGTCAAGGCAGCCGCCAGTGCCGACATCATCCTGGCTTGCGTGGGTGAGAACTCCTATGCCGAGACTCCCGGTAACCTCGATGACCTGGCTCTGTCTGCCAACCAGCGCAACCTGGTGAAGGCGTTGGCTGCTACAGGCAAACCTATCGTGCTCATACTCAATGAGGGGCGTCCCCGCCTCATCAGCGACATCGAGCCGTTGGCAGTTGCCGTTGTTGACATCCTGTTGCCTGGTAACGAGGGTGGTAACGCTTTGGCACGCCTCTTGGCAGGCGATGACAACTTCTCGGGAAGAATGCCCTTTACCTATCCCCGCAACTCCGCCTCTCTCACGACCTATGACTATCGCGTGAGCGAGGAAACGGGGACCATGGAGGGTGTGTATGACTACAATGCGCAGGTTGATGTGCAGTGGCCCTTCGGCTTCGGCATGAGTTATACGACCTTTGACTACAGCAACATGCGTGTGGACAAAGAGGACTTCACAGCTGGGGACATGCTCAACGTGAGCATCGACGTGAAGAACACGGGCCGCATGGCTGGCAAGGAGAGCGTTCTGCTCTTCTCACGTGACATAGTGGCAAGCCTTGTCCCCGAGAGCCGTCGCCTGCGCGCATTCAGCAAGATTGAGCTACAGCCTGGCGAGACGCGAACCATAACCTTCAGCCTCCCAGCCAATGACCTGGCGTTCGTGGGCAATGACGGCAAACGCCATCTCGAACCCGGTGAATTCCTGCTGCAGATTGCCAACCAGTCATTACGCATCAACTGTAGATAAACTGCTCAGATCCATACAATAGTGAAAAGAAGCAACTCCCCTCAGCGATGAGGAGAGCCGCTTCTATATTAATATCAAAAGAGTTAGCGTTTTCTTAGCGTCTCGACGATGCGGGCCATCTGGTTGGGGATGCGGATCTGCTGCGGGCACTTCTTCAGGCATTCTTCACAGTCGGCACATTGCGTCGCCCACGTCGCAGCATCGGGTAGCGCCTTGCGCAACCCGTCGGCAAACTGCTGCTTGCGATCCATATAGTCTGAAGCCTGTTTGTCAGGCAACGGGAGTATCTTCTGGGCAACGGCCTCGTTGTAATAGGCAAAGTTGCCGGGGATATTAACGCCGTAGGGACAAGGCATGCAATACTCACAGGCGGTACACGGAATCACGGGGAAACCCGCCATCACGTCGGCAATCTCTTCCAAAATCTGGTTTTCGACCTCAGTACACGGCTCGAGGGGCGAGAATGTGCGGATGTTTTCCTCCAAATGGCTCATTTGGTTCATGCCACTCAATGTGGTGAGAATATTGGGGTGAGAGCCAACCCAGCGGAATGCCCATGAAGCAGGAGTGTCATCCGGGCGCAAGGCGGTGAGCCGCAGACTGAGATTCTCATCCATTTTGGCCAGAGCGCCGCCACGCAGCGGCTCCATCACAACGGTTTGTATGCCTGCCTTCGCCATCTTGTCATAGAGGTATTCGGCATCGGCGTCCTGTTTCCAGCCCGACTTGTTGAGCGAGGCATGACGCCAATCCAGATAATTCATCTGAATTTGGGCGAAATCCCAGTGATAATCGTCCTGATGGTCAATCAAGTAATCAAATGCACTGACATCGCCATGGTAGGAGAAACCCAAATGGCGGATGCGACCGGCCTCACGCTCCTTGAGCAGGAATTCAAGCAGACCGTTATCAAAGAATCGTGCTTTGAGGGTGTCCACGCCACCGCCACCAATGCTGTGCAACAGATAGTAATCAATATAATCAACGCGAAGATCACGGAACGATTTCTCGTACATCGCTCGGCAATCATCAAACTGCCACAGATTCTCTCTTTGGTTGGACATCTTGGTGGCCACAAAATACTTCTCACGCGGATGCCGGCTCAACGCTGTGCCCGTCATGGTCTCACTGCGACCTCCCTTATACATCGGCGCCGTGTCAAAGTAATTCACACCGTGCGCGATGGCATAATCCACAAGCCGGTTCACCTCGTCCTGGTCATCGGGCAAGCGCATCATGCCGAAACCCAGCAGCGAGACCTTGTCACCCGAACCATGCTTAACGCGATAGGTCATCTGGTTCTGCACATCACCGCTATCAATAGTTTGCGGCCTTGTCGCCTCTCCTGCCAAAACACTCAACGGATCTATCGTCATCACAGCGGCGCCAAGTCCCAATTTGCGCAGGAAATGCCTGCGATTCATATCCGATTGCTTCTTACCCATAATCTTCTTTATTATTGTGATTTACTATTTACTTAACGCTCCAATGGCTGATGTGCAAAGATAATGAATAGTTGACGATTAGCATCATAAATCGCCACAGATTCTCTCATAATTCATGTGTTTTTTATTGAAAAACCATACCTTCCACCCCACAAAACCTGCCCATAATACAAAAATACAACCAATTGAAAATCAATTGGCTGCATTAAAACAACGTGAACCCGTGGGGTTAATAGATATAGTCTTACGCTTTTATAGGGCAGAAATTGGCTTATATTCAATGATATATTTAGTTATTTGATTATCAACATATTGTTACAAAATATTGTTTCAATAAATCCACACCAAATTTCTTCAAGAAACCACAAATATCAAAATATATGTCCAATTTTATGTCCAATTTTATTGGTTGTTATCTCAATTATGTGTACCTTTGCATCGAAGAAACATAACACAACAAGACTATGGCTTACGAAATCACTCTATCAAAGAAAACAGACAAGGCTGGGCGCGCAGAACTGCTCATTAGGATGAGACTTAACGGCATCAGTCAAAGGGCAAAAAGTGGACTACACATCTACACGAAACATGTAAGAGAAGAATCATACATTAGCAGCAAGGGGAGGCCATCAACCCGGCTAGTCATCACAGTACCGAGATCAAAATTCCCTGAGGCCATTCACACCGAGGAAGTAAAAAAACAACTTGATGAGCTCATCAAATTCATTGACGAGCAAGTAGTAACTTATGGCCAAAACAACATCAGCAAAGGGTGGCTCGATCAAGTAATAAAATCATTCTTTTCAAAGGAATCCCCCACCCCACAACCCGAAGAGCCAAAGGCATTATCTATTTTCGACTACTTCGACATGTTTTTAGAGAACAAGCCGCAGACGCCTGGCACATACAGGCAGTATATGGTGTTCTATCGGATATTTCAACGGTTTGAAATGTACAAGCAGGTGGTCGATCCCGAGTTCCACATCACGTTTTCAAACATTGATGTCAATCTACTGAATGAGCTGGACCACTACATGAAGCATGAATTCAAATTGCTCAAGAAGTTCCCCAAGATTCTCAAGGCCGTCCCCGAGAGCCGAATGCCCGGGGAACGCGGCCAGAATACGGTCAACGGCTATTTCAAGAAACTGAGAGCGTTTGTTATGTGGGCAATTGATCAGGAGCTCATGGACAAGAGTCCGTTCCGCAAATTCAAAATATCCAAAGAAGTCTATGGCACTCCCTACATGCTCACCCATGATGAGCTTTACCAACTCCGCGACACAGATCTCAGCCGTCGGCCTGCATTGGCAGTGCAACGCGACATCTTCCTGTTCCATTGCTGCATCGGCTGCCGTGTGAGCGACCTGAAGACGATGACCCGGGCCAACGTCATCAATGGCGAGGTGCATTACATTGCCCGCAAGACGAGCACAGGGCACCCTCTCACACTGAAAATTCCTCTCAACAAAATGGCGACGGCCATACTGGAACGTTATGCCGATGAAGATCGCAAGGCACTGCTGCCCTTCATCAGCGACCAGAAATACAACGAGGCCATCAAAGAGATCATGACCATTGCCGGAATAACCCGAAACGTGGTTATTCGCAACTCACTCACCGGCGAGCAAGAGATACGTCCTATCAACGAGATTGCAAGCAGCCACATGGCGAGAAGGACGTTCACTCACATCATCTATAAGACGTTCAAAGACCAGGCTCTTGTGAGCGAGCTGACTGGTCATGCTCCTAATAGCGCTGCCTTCGCACGCTATCGTGAGGTCGATCAAGAGCTGAAACGCGACATGGTCTCCGCTTTGGACTGACCCTCATATCATCATAATTCTTCTGGCAGGCGCACAGTATTTCTCAGATATTGTGTATATTTGCCACGTCATTCCACTGCGAGTGACAAAACATTGTGGGTTATACAGAAACATTATGCTCCTGTTTAAAGTCGAAAACTTAGGAACTTTTTGAATTATCGACAGGGCTGCATAGTGGTTCTCGCTTCATAGGCGTGAACCGCTTTTGCATCGTCGATAAGGCTATCCTAAGTGCCTCGACTTTAGGTGCAACGGTTCACGTTTTTATTTTATTATCTATGAATTATTTAAGTTTGAACGCATTGATTGACGAACATCCAAACGTCATCTTTCAACTCTCAGGTAGAGACCTGAAAGCATTTGCCGAGGAAATCCTTCTCGGGGCCAAGTCTATCGCTATGTTTGAGGCAGAAGCAGCAGCAAAAGCTGATGTATTAATCACTCTTGACGAAGCCTCAAAACTACTGCATGTGTCGAAAATGACACTGTATCGCTGGGACAAGAGTGGCGTACTCAAGAAAGTGGAGATAGGTGGTAAACGCCGTTATCGCAAGAGCGACATCGAGCGGATTGTGGGCACAAGATTATAGCAACTAATTACTACAACCAAGAAAGGAAATATAACAAAATGGTAAACGAAGAGCCTAAAGTATCTGATTTCGGACGTTATTCAGCAGAGGAAACATGCAAGTTACTTGGCATTCACCGTAATACACTTTCACGTTGGGTGAAGGAAGGAAAGGTCCGATTTGGCATTAGAAGAGCCAACACACGCAAATTCTATTTGGGCAGAGAGATTAAACGCATTTGGAGGGCACAGTACTGATACCCCCATATTTAGACATAGACGAGGCAAGAATGAGGGATAGCCATAGCATTGCTATTCCAATTCATTTAGGCCAAGGGATTTCAGATACTCGTATGTGCCGTCATAGTATTCGGGAAGTCGTGTGGAATCCTCAGGGAAACCATCGGCAGTCATGCGATTGTTGCCTGTGGGCACGCAGATGACGATGCCCTGACGGGCACGTGTCAAGAGAACTCGGTAGGCGTTGAGCATATACTTCTGGTTCTCAAAGTTGTTCTCGGGATTCCATTTGTTCTTGCCGTTGAATTTGAAATACGACCATTGCTTGTCATTGCATCGCATGTCGGCATCCCACAAAACGCAGGCATAGTCCAATTCAAGACCTTGTACTTGAATCTCGGTTGCAGCATCTTCAAGATAGTTCGATGAGCGGATGTCAGTCTTGTCCTCAAGGAACCAATGAACTGCGTTCTCGTCCCCTTGAGCAAGAATGTTTACCGCTAATGGCTTGAAACGCGCAGCAACCTTTGTTACCAGGATGCCTGTTTGCTGTGTGCCACGGGCCATCTTTCTCAACCATGCCCTGGCCTTGTCCATGTCACGAGTGAGAACGATAGGATAATTGCGTTGCGACACATCTTGATAGAGCGATACAGCATCCTGCGAGAATGACAGCAACGAGTGAACGAATGCCGATAGCGTTTCTGCTCTGAATGAGCGCAAGCTGACTGCGAGATGAAGTGCATCAACAAAAGTGACCCTAGGATTCTCCTTTAGCATCTCGTTCACCTGACCTTCAGCATATTCTGGGTCGGTCAATTTATCGGAGATATAGATATCCCAATGCTTGAAGGATTTGTTCAGCGCCTTGATCCACTCTGCTATACCGGCTTCACCTGTATTAATCTCTTGACCACCACCTACCAGGCAAATAATCACAGCCCAGTCTTCACGCTGGTCAAGAGACCAGATGAGGAACTCGGCTTCTGACATTGGGAAATTAGGGACCTTGAGTTTGTTGCCATAGGTGCCGCCTCTCTTCAGATAGTTTGCGATGCGTTGGTGAGTCCAGCTGCGCTGTGCTTCGTCAAAGATGGCCACATGTTCCACCTCTCCATAGCCAGTCGCCACTTGTTTAACCGCTTTGTCAGGATCAATCTCAACGATCCCGTTCTCAACAGGATTCTTGATCTTGGCCAACATGTTGTCGCGGTAACGGTGGATGATCTGTATAAACTCGCTCACCTCTCGACGGGAGTCGGAGAGATTCTTTCGTTCTCCACGCTCCCTGCACTTAATCTGGTTGTCTTTCGCAAGCGCTTCGGTCAGCACTGCAACCAGAGGACCATTGCCTGAAAGATAGACGGCTCCATTCTCCTTGTCAAGCTCTCCATCTTTATAGGTCTGCTTGATGGCAACGTCAAGTCCAACTAATGTTTTGCCGGCGCCAGGAACTCCTGTCACAAAACAGATGCTCTTCTGCTTATTCTCCTTGCTTTGCTGGATGATTTGCAGAAGATAGTTGATTGTCGTGTCCGTCGAAACCTTGTCAGCCTCGTGCCTAGTGATTTCTTCCACCGAATGGTTCTCATAGAGTGTGCGAGCAGCCTCGATAATGGTCGGCGTAGGAGTATAGGGACTGATTACCCAATTCTCGATCACTTCGGCCTCGGTATCTGCCCCGGCGTGTTCCAACACCTTAATAAGCAACTCCTGAAGCTTTTCACCACCTGTAATCAATGTATTATAGATCTCATCATCATATACCGATGGCTGAAAAACCGTTGTGGACTTTTTGTAATTCGTAGGGATCAGGATAGGAACAATTATTCTATCATGACTGAAACGATGGAAGTTCTTCAGATCAAGGGCGTAGTCCATTACCTGCTCCACGTCTGCCTGTAATGCGTCCTTCTGGCCAACCTTGAATTCAAGGCAGAAGATGATGCCACGAAGCAGCAGAACAACGTCAATGCGCTTGCCCAACCTAGGAATGTCATACTCAAAGATGATCTGTGATTTCTCATTTTTCCAGGGCACCAATACTTGCTGCAGCAATTCTATCTCTCCCATCCAAGCATCATCTGTGGTCGTGAGAGCGTCACCATGATAATTATTGTGCAACGCCCCAAGAATTGCTAGCGGCGTTGTCCCAATAAACTCATGGAAAGAAGCAGTATATAGACATCTGTTTGGCATTATTACTACAGCATTTACACCCTATGCTAGGACTTTTTCTATGCAAAGGTCGCAAATAATCCCGAGATATGCAAACTTTGATAAAAACAGATATCTGATAGCTGAAATCTCCATTCCTTAGATGTGGTCAGTTTTTCCACTCTTAAAAAGAAGACGGCGACATAGGATCTAATAAAATCTACTAGTATCTCAAGAAGATTAGTCATTAATTTGAGGCGCACACTTCAAATATGCATATATTTCTATTCTGTGCAAATCGATTAATAGAAGAATCCGATTCAGTATTAATGAATCAAATAAAAACAGATGGTGAAAATGAATTATTAAATATTAATAATAAAGAAAAAGAAGAATTAAATAATCAAATAAAAGATTT
>DAIREJ010000055.1:0-1179 GCA_036795635.1 Sodaliphilus sp. | reverse complement strand
GACAAATGATGCTTTATGCTAGTAATGATATGGATGGGTTCTAGCGGATTGATTCATGGAGATAAAAAAGAATCTAGATCCATACATCAGAATGTGCCGACTCGGTCTTTGTCTAAAGTTAGACGCATTACCGAATCTGCTGATTTGTAACATGAAGCGTACCAAAAAACAAGAGCAAGATGAGCAATTGGGATAAACCAGAATTATTTGGAGTTGGGCAGTTTACTGACTTACGCCTTTATGGCGAAGCTTTAAGATTGGCTCTTTCAAAAGGTGTTCTATCAATTGATCTTTTGCAAACAGAACTTCCTCAAAGAATAAAAGGTTTATTGGTTGTTGAGGGGTTTGGCATTAGACCAATTGTAGATCTCATTCGTGAGATGCAAAGATTTGGATTTATCCGAAAAGTTTCAACAGACAAATACCTTATAACAGATGAAGGTGCATCCTATTCTTGGTTAGAAGAAACTCACCCATTGCAGGCTAAAGATATTTTGTTACAAAAAACACAAGAAGTTTTTGTGACGCCAGCGTGGTTTATTAATAGATTGTGGAAATGGAATGCTCAAGGTCAAGGGCAAATCGTGATCCCAACTCCCGTAAAAGAGTGGACTTCTCCTCCTCGTCATTGGGAAGATAAAGATTGGACTTCAGAATTAACAGAAGTCTGCAAAACGACCTACGACAGAATTCAACAAGTAGTTCCCGGAGCATTCCCTATACCTTTCGATAATTGGCTTCTTGGAATTCGACAAGAGTATGAACGCGAAGGGACATTAAAACCTCGCCAAAAAAAAATCATGGCTCATGAAAAAGCCAAGTATAATCCACGAGCAAGATTATCTAACGCAATGAAAAACGTATCTGTTAGACTGATATTTTCCAAAACAGATCCACAAACTAATATAGATGATTTTGCAAATGTCAGATCGCAAATGACTCATAGGTCCTTTATGATTTGGTGCCCTCGATTAGAATCTTTTGGCTTGATCTTTTATACAGATTATAAACCAGAGATTCCTGGGCGTCTAATATTTCCTACTAGTGTTTTCAAACAACAATGGTTCAAAAATGCGAATTATTTGGAGAAGCCGTTTTTGACAACACCAGATAATAAAGTTTTATATGTCTATAATCCATCATGGGATTTTTTTAAAGATATTTTCAAAAAGACACTTT
>DAIREJ010000054.1:1720-13804 GCA_036795635.1 Sodaliphilus sp. | reverse complement strand
TAGTAGATGCTGTTCACGTTGCTGTCGTTGGCACCGGTGAGCGTGTTCTTGTAGTAGTAGAGCGCGCTCTGGGTCTTGACGATGAAGTCGCTGGTGGCGATGCGCTGGTCCTGCTTGTTGCCCTCGAGGGTGAAGTAGGGGAGCACGGTCAGGCCGCCGATGGGAGCGCGGCTCAAGGCGTCACGGTTCTCGATGCCCTCTAGATTGGCCGCTTGGCGTATGTTCTTGACCATGATGGGGAAACCTGCCGCACCAGTGCCGCCAAAGATGGAACTGATGAAGAAAATGCGGTCACCCTGGCGGAAGATGTTGCTGAAGGCCTTGAACTCGTTGCTGTCCTTGATCTCGTTCAGCGCCACGCTGCCGATGTTGGGACTGCCCACAAAGCCGATGTTCATCTTGTTCTCCAACTGATAGTTGGCAAACAGCAGCGACGTCAGCGCCTGGTTGGCCTCGTTCATCGTGTCATAGCCGATGAACTCGCGGAACTTGGCATTCTCGACAGCTCCCAGGTTGAAGATGAAGGTGTCGTTGAGCGTCACGCTGGTGTTGCTCATGATCTCGCGCAGCGTCACAATGCGGTTGGCAAAAAAGCCGTCGGCATTCGGGTCGTTGCCGTAGAGTTTGCGGCGGATATCACGGTAGTCGTTCAAGAGCGCTTCGGTTCGCTTCAGGTCCTCGTTGGCCTTGTGCGGGTCGATGATGACTGGCACGATTTCCAAGTCCTTTACCGGCTTGCCGTTCTCGTCAAGGGGACGGACACCCGCTGCCGAGAGCATCAGCAGCGACTTGAGTACGCGGGACCCTGTACCTCCGATAGCAAAAAGGAATAGTCTCATATTTAATTGTCAATCCTTAGTCCTTAGTTGTTATTTTTTGTTCCTTAGTGTTACTGAGGAAGTGGTGTGTGACGGCAGTTGCTGCTCCACCAGCGCATCGAGAATGACGCAACGACGAATAGCAGGGCTGCAAACAGCACCGTCTGCATCTCAAATTGGATGGATTCACCGACATACATCAGACCGTTGTCGGCAAACACTGTGTCATTGTAGATGTAGCAGATCACAGGCGCCAAAACAGCCACCACGCCAAGCACCGCCAGCCAGTGGTACCAACGATCGAACTTCACCGAGTTGATGGCATAGTAATAGATGGCTGCCCCACCCCATGCCACAAAGATGGTGATGGCGGCAATCACGGGATACATGCTCAGGTTATACATCTTGTCGTTGTAGCCCTGGTTGAAGTACATGACCTCCCAGATGTTAAACCCGTCGGTGCAGCTCAAGATGAAAAACAGCACCGTAATCGCAATCCCGATAATCAGATAAGTCAGATGTTTCATATTTTATTCAGTCTATAGTCAAAAAGTCGCTAGTCACTAGTCTATGATTAGCAGGTTAGCGCTGCAGGTGGATGGTCACGTCAAAGAAGCTGTTGCCGCCCTTCATCGCGTCGAACATACCTCCCAGCAATTGTTCCAGTCCCAACGTGGTTGTGGCAAACGAGCCATCCGTGCTGGTGTCGTTGGCGCTTGACGACTGGCGCACCCATTCAGGCAACTCGTTGCGCAGCTGGATATGTATTTCGTCGCGCGGACTCTTCAGGTCACCCACTAGGGTCAATATATGCGTCATGCCCTCCAGGTACTCCTTGTTGTTGGAAGTCACCATGCTTTGTTCAATGGGCTGCACCGTCAGGGTGTAGCCGTCGATGCTCTTGACGTCATAGTTTGCGGCATCGGTCAGCAAAGCATCGTCCTTCAACAAACCGCTCAAATTGGCAGCCAACGAGAAACACAGTTTACCCGTCTGTCGGTCACCGTCACACTTGGCGAGCACGATACCGTCGCCATGTTTCACGCGGAATCGGCCAGCATTGTCTTTCCACTCGGGCAACACGCGGCAATCCACCTCGCTCGTGCCCTGGTTGAAACGGTAACTGTTGCGCACACCTGACGCATTGAGCACTCCGTCGTAGCGAGCGTCCTGCGCCAACTGGTCCATTACGTCGCCATCGGCTATGATAACCAGATAGAACGGACGCTTGCCATTGTATTCAAACGGCACCCCGTTATAGGGGTAGTACTTGCCGCTGTAGTCACCCATGAACTGCTGCACAACCACACTCTTGCCCTTGTAGCGGGCAAAGGCGCGGGTAGCCAAACTGTTCTCCTCGTTGAAGATTTTGTCCAGGCTGACACCGTGGGTGTCCTTGGGCGAATAGATAAGGTCGCTCACCAGCACACTCACGTTGCCGGGGCGCTGCGCCTCAAGGATCTTGTTGAAAATCAACTGGAAGTCGGTGTAACTGGCATCACCGGTCCCTGCCGTGCTGGCATAGATATCGCGGTCCTGAAGAAATTCGTCCACACTGTGACTGTAAGGGTAGATACCGTCATTCACGATGTTGATGTCCACCTTGCTGCCGGCAGGAAAGTGGTTAATCAGGTCGTTGACGGCCTTCTTCAACTGGCCGCCGCCACCGCGCGAGTCATAGGGGACCATCGAGCCGCTGCGCTCGAAATAAACCGTGAGCGACAAATCCTCCACACCGCCATAGGGACGCGTATCCCAATGCATGGGCGGACGCAGGCTAGACCCTATCTGCTCAATGAAGTCGAACATCTTCTTGTGATCCACCCTACCCTCGGCAGTGACAAAATCACTGTACTTGTCGGGATTGGCTGTGACCAGCGCACACAATGAATCATAGGCGGCACGCGTCGTGTCGCCACTCACCAACACACTGCGCACAGCCTTGTCAAGTTTGCCGTGACCACCACACGAGAGCAGCCCGGAAAGCAGTGCGCAACACACCAGCAATGCTGGCAGTCGTTTGATATTTATCATTTTCAGTTTTTTTGTCTTCATTCAGTCGGGAACAATATCCCGTAAGATATGCAAAAATAGTGCCTATTCCCTCAACACTCACGTTTTGCGGTGTTAAAAAATGTTTTTCCAAATACTACCTCTGCACCGACCAGTCAATCACCATATCAAGCTTGCGCTCATAGTATTGCTTCAGGTCGTTCCAACGGTAATAGGGACCCTTAACGGGAGTAGCGGGCAAGGTGGCCTCATGCTCATTGAAGAGCACCTTGACCAACACATCGTCCACCGAGTTTCCTACAGTGCCCACCGGGCGATAGTACACCATCTGGATGTTGCAGGCCTTGGGGATGATGTTATAGTCTTGCCAATACTCATGCAAGTGATCCAGGTCATCGCAACTGCAGTTAACGTTGTCGATCTCCAACAGGCAAGCCAACGGCAGCACGCACGTCTCATGGCCGAAGCGCAATTCCGCGCCGCGTTCACCAGTTGCGATTGCAGCATCGGCCTTCTGGATCATGTCGCGCAACAGTGCACGCTCGATGAAAGGCATGCGGTTGCCATTCTGGGGTGCGTTGGCCCAATGGATGTACCAATAGATGTTCTTCAAGCGCCACAGCTCAAAAATCTCGCTGTTGTTGAAATAATGGTACAGGCTGATGCCATCGAAACGGTTATGGCCTTGCAGCGACCCGGCGATGTCGAACACGTCACGCATCAACTGACGCCCGTCCAGATTGGCTGCTGCCCAAACAGTATCATTGACCAACTGGGCAATGAAACGCTCGGAGCGCAGATATTTCTCATACATCCCGTCTGAAATGGGGTCCACGCTCTTGCGCAGGTCGTTGGCAAGGGTGTCCTCGCCATATCCCCACCCCATGTAGTACATGTCATGGTAGCTGGCATCGGTAGTGATACGCAACTCGGGATTGAGCGAGCGCAGTCGCATGGTCTCGTTCTGCATCGACAGGATGCAACGGATAACGACAGTGGACTTGGCGTCAACACGTGCATTACCCTTGAACACCTCGGGGAAGTTATGGAACATACGAGCAGCAATAGCTTGATGTTGCTCGGCACCCTCATCGCTCAAGTCACCTACACGCTGCTTGGAAGTCTCATACACATAATCAAGTTGCCGCAACAGCAATTCACCCTGCAGGTTGAGCATGCCGGCTTCCTTGGCCTTGGTCAGCTGCTTGAGCGGTCGCTCATAGGTCCTGCCGTTGGTGAGCCAGCGACTGCCGTGACGGCCGTAATGGTCGATAAAGAACGGCTCATAGCCCACAGGTGCAGGGGTCAAGTCGGGGATATCGACGTCAGTGCCATAGGGATAAGCATAATGGTTGCTCGCCGAACGGTCAAAGTTGTTGATGACCTGCTTGCGGGGCGTGGTAGCACACAACGTCAATGTGGCAAGTGTCAGGATAAGATATGATGTGATGCGTTTCATTGCGGCAGTTGGATAATGGGTTGACGAGAGAGTTTATCGATGAAATAGTCGCGCACATCGCTCCAATGGTAGTAAGGAGCGACGTCAGTCTCCACGGGCAAGGTCGCCTCGCGCTCGTTGAGCAATGGCAACAACAGGATATCGTCGCTGCCGTCCTTGCGGAAGTAAACGAACTGGATGTTGGTTGCCATCGGAAAGATCTTGTAGGTCTGCCAGTGCTGGTCCAGCGTTTCCAGGTCGGTCGTGCGATAGTCGGTACCGTTCAGGCCCATCAAGCAGCACAGGGGCAACACCACACTCTCGTGACCAAAACGCAACGATGCTCCAGGCACGGGCTCGTCTGACGTGATGGCACGGTCGGCATCCTCGATGAAGTTGCGCAGCAGGTTGGCCTCCATATAGTCCACACGGCACTGCGTCAACGGCGTTTCCCCTGACCTGATGTACCAGAAGGCATTGTTATAGCGCCACACGCTGTAGATGTCCTCGGCACTGAACAGGTCATACAGGTCCACATTCTCGAACCGGTGGTGGCTCTGCATGTTGCCCACTACCTCAAACAGGCTCATCATCATCGCGCGGGCATCGCCCTCGTCGATGTTGGTTTTCACCCAGCGCTGATCGCTGAACAGTTTCTTCAACAACCCCTTGGGATTGACCCATTTGTCGCGATACCGGTCAATGGTCTCCTGCATCGAGGCTCGCAGCGTCCTGACTACGCTGTCGCTGTAGTTCATGTAGTACATGGTCGCCTCGCTGGCGTCGGTGGTGATGTGCAGTCGCGGGTTGAGCGACGCCAGCACGTCCACCTCGTTCTGCATCGACAGGATGCAGCGGATGACGACTGTCGAGCGCGCCACAACAGGTGCCCCGTCCTGGAACACCTGCGGGAAATTCTGGTACATACGGCGGGCGATGCCCTGATGCTGCTCGGCACCGATGTCGCTCAGTTCGCCCAAGCGACCCTTGCTGGCATCGTGCACCTCGCGCAGGATGGCAAGCACTTCCTCGCCGCGGCGCGTGAGTTTGCCGTCGCGCTCACCTTTCTCCAGCATGGTGATGGGGCGAGTGTAGCTATTCTCGTGAATAAGCCAACGGCTGCCATGGCGGCCGTAATGGTTGATGAAGAACGGCTCATAACCCGCGGGAGCAGGTGTGATGGCAGGAAAGCCCTGGGTGGGATAGGCCTGATAGTTGTTGGCACTCAATTTGGGGTTCGCTTTGAAATCGTCGCGCACACCCGCCATGAGGCACATCACACCTATCAGCGCAATCAGCCCGAATGATAAAAATCTTTTCATGCTCTCTTCATTTATTTTGATGTCGCAAATTTAAGCATTTTCTACCAAAGAAAAGCCCGAATGAAGCAGAATATCCGCATCATCCGGGCAAATGTCTCCTTGAGGCTCGCCTCACTTGGCGTTGATGAAGTCCTGGAACGCCTGTTTATAACTATCACCAATAGGAATGTAAACATCACCGAAGACGATGCGGTTGCGTTCAATCTCGCGGATTTTGCTCTTCTGCACTATAAACGAACGGTGCACTCTGATGAAACGTGAGGCGGGCAGCATCTGCTCAATGGCCTTCATGTTCATCAATGACAAGATGGGACGAGGCGACTGCTCGGTGTATATTTTCACATAGTCCTTCAAACCCTCGATATAACGGATATCGTCAAGGTCAATCTGCAACAGTTTATACTCACTCTTAACAAAGATGCTGCGAGGCTCTTCCTCGGCAGATGATGTCGCTGGTTGCTCATTCTGCTGAACCAGCTGGAACCATTGCATCGCCTTGTTGCAGGCTTCCAAAAAGTCGGCATAGCTGATGGGTTTTAACAGGTAATCCAAGGCATTGACACGGAAACCGTCTACAGCATATTGGTTAAAAGCCGTAGTGAACACGATGCGGGTGTTCTCGGGCACAAGTCGACTCAATTCCAGACCATTGAGTTCAGGCATCTGAATATCCAGGAACAGCAAATCTACGGGGTGCTCTCCGATGCCGTGCAAGGCATCGGTGGCATTGTTATATTTGCCACACAACTCCAGGAACGGAATTTTCTTCACATAGCTCGCCAGCAGTTCCACAGCCAGCGGCTCATCGTCAACGATAGCGCACTTAATAATCATGATTCTTTCTTGATGGTGATTTTAGAATAATACTCTTTACCGTCATCGGTGATGCCTTTCTCCCATGTGTAGCGGTCGGGATACATGAGTTCCAAGCGCCGGCTCACCTGCTCCAGCCCGATACCCGAACCGCTCTTGTCGTTCTCGCGCTTGGGGTAGCAAGTGTTACAAATCTCGCAGGTGATGTCACCATCGACCTGAGACAGTCCAATCTTGATGTCACCCTTGCCTTGCGGCGAGATACCGTGCTTGAAGGCATTCTCGATGAGCGATATGAAGATGAGCGGCGCAACAGGAGTGCTGTCGTTGGGCGCCACATTGATGTTCGTGGTGACCTTCACATTGTCGGTCAAACGAATCTTCATCAGCTCAACATAATTGCGCATGAAATCGGCTTCCTTGCTGAGCTGCACAAAATCCTGCTGATTCTCGTACAGCATATGCCGCAGCAGTTTGCTCAATTCGCCCACTGCCATCTGCGCCTTGTCCTGATCAAAGGAGATAAGCGCATAGATGTTGTTCAAGGTGTTCAACAGGAAATGAGGGTTGAGCTGGTTGCGCAAGTTGCTCAACTCAGCCTCGGCGCGGGCTGTTTCAGCCTCCTTGCGCGCCTCCTCGAGGTGTTGCCACCGTTGAATCATGCGCACTGCCACAGCCAACGAGATAATCAAAATCATCGTCATGACAGACCAGAAATAACGCTGGAACCTGAAACCAGACCTCCTTGGCGGCATATCGTTGAACGAGGATAACATTTGCACTGCACCCCAGTGCCACACGTCCATCATGAAGACTCCACCCTCAATCACAAAAAAGTTAAAGAGCAAGAACATCTTCCAGTTTTTCTTTAGCAGGTAACGCGGCACCAGCCACAAGTAATTCAGATAAAACACCATCATGTAGGCCAACAGGTTACCCAACCACCTAACATAGCGGTTCCACACGTCAGACATGTCATCGCTTGAGCCATGAAAAAACATGGGCACAACAATGAGCACCGCCCAGCACAACAGATGCAAAATCAGGTAACGGTTTCTGGATCTGGTTTCTTCAAGAGTAACAGCCATCTTAGCATCGTTTTAAATACTATCGCAAAGGTAATCAAGACCTTCTGCCCAAACAAATATTATCGATAAAAAATGCTTTCACCTCGACAAAAACTCACGCCACATGGGCAAAACATACTGCCGCATGTGACGCGAGCGCAAAATGAAACAGGGGGTTTCTATTAAATGAGGAGTTAGGAATTTAATTCCCCAGGCGTTCCTTCTCGCTGTAGCCAGCGCCGGTGCCCTTGTATTTGCTCTGGGCTGCGTTGAACTTGTAGCGCACGGTGAGTTCCACCTCGCGCGTGTCGCGACGGTTCTGCTGATACAGCGTGCGCTTGCCAAAGCGCAGCGACACATGCTGCTGCGAATTCAGCAGGTTGGTTCCCCCAATCTTTACCGACAAGCGATCGTTCAGGAAAGTCTTGGTCAGGCTCAGGTCAAGTATGCTGAGGGCCTTGGTCAGGGACACATTCTCCTGGTCACCCTTGCTGGTAAACGAGAAATTGGCACTGGCGGTGATCGTGGGTGTCAACCGAAAATTGTTATTGAATTCTACAATCCAAATGGGACGCTCAGGGCTGATGACACCGTTGGGTGACGGTATCTTGATCCATTCTTTCATCATGCCCATCGTGAGCGAGGGCTGATAGAGACCGAAAAGCGGGCTGAGGGTCACCATCAGCATCATGGCATCCTCGTTATCGACATTCTCGTGATAGAGCCAAGTGACAGACTCGTTGCCGAACACCTCACGGCCCACATTGACGATGTGGTCATCGGTGTGTTTATAGTTCAGCATCAAGGTCACCCAGCGGTACTTGGCCATGAGCGAGGCATCGTGCCGGATGGAAGGCTTGAGCATCGGGTTGCCGCTCTCCCATGTGAAACGATTGGCATAGGTCACACTGCTCCTCAGTTCATGATAATAGGGTCTCCTGATCTTCACTGCGTAGTTTGCCATGAACTGCACCGGTCCGGCTACAGCCATCAATCCCACGCTGGGGAACAGATGGTGGTAATTACGACTCTGCTCGGCGATGCGCACGCCCTGGTTGTAGTAGTTGGTGGTCACATTCTCGTTGCGCAGACCAAGCATCATCTGGCCGAAAGGCAGAGGACGGGCATACTCGGTGAACAGGATATAATTGTTCTCGCGTTGCTCGGTGAAGGACGAGGGTACGATGTGCTCTGGATTGACGTATTCGTCGTTGCGGCGAGTGTGGTCAAACTCGGTGCCCACCTGCAGATTGCCGCCCCACAAGTCCCACGAGAGCACGAGTTTGGTGGCACACAACTGGTTGCGCACAACACTATGGCTGGTCACCGTGCGACTCTGTTGCTCCTGGCTCACCTCATCGTTAAATTGCTGCTTGCGTTCCTTTTGAAAGACGTAGTCGCTGTTGAAATCTACCGATGTGCCGTCTATCTTGCCGTTATAATAGATGTTGAGCGTGTGGGGCATATTGAATTTGGTGGATTCGTAGATGTCGTTGTCCAGATGGTCATAGAACTGGCCGTTGGCAGTCACATCAGCAGTAAATGTGCCACGGGTGCGGTCCAGGAAATAGGCCTTAGTATCATAGCGGAATCCTGCCGAATGGTTGTCGTTGAAGATGTAGTTGGTGCCTATCGAAGCATAGAGTGAGTTATCGTGGCCATTGACATCCATCAATTGGTCCATGTGCCACACGGTGTCGCCCTTCACGTCAAGGATGACGTCATCGTTCTGAATATACTGGTCATCGTTATACCACACACTACCGAACAAATCAAGCCCCTTGTGGCGGTAGTTCCAGTTCAGACCTAGCGCCAGGTTGGGGCCCTCACCCACGTAATAACTCGCCTGGCTGTTGAAACTGAAGCCCTCGCCCTGCGGACGCTTGGTCTTGATGAGGATAACGGCGTTAACTGTAGCATCATACTTCGCCCCGGGGTTTGTAATCAGTTCCACGCTCTTGATGTCCTCGCTGCTGATTTGGTCCAGCTCGGTGGGATTTTGCAGTTTGCGACCATTGATGTAGATGAGCGGTGCGCCCTTGCCGAAGACCTCGATGCCGTCCTTGGTCTGCTGCACACCAGGCAGGTTTTGCAGCACAACCTTGGCAGTGCCCACCCTACTCAACAGGGTATTCTCCACATCGGTCTTGAGGCCCTCGCCGGTGAGCTTGAACTCGGGACGCTCACCCTTGACGACCACTTCGCCCAACTGGGTTGATTCGGGCTCCAGTGTGATCGTGCCTAAGTCAGTGCCCACAGCATTTATCACCTGCGTCTTATAACCCAGATAGGACACCTTTACAATCAGTTTTTCGGCATTGCCGGTAATACTAAAGGTCCCGTCATCGCCAGTAGTGGTGCCAGCAACAAATGCGCTATCACTTGCGTTGAGCAGAACGACATTGGCAAAGGGAGCGGGCAATCCAGCCTCATCAACGATCTTGCCCGTGAAAGTGGCAGCCGATGCCGTCAACGCAGCCACCAGCGCCATCATCAATGTAAGAAAGTTCTTTCTCATTGTTCTATAGAGTTTATCAGTTAATATCGCCTTTCAACGGTGGCAAAAGCATCCGACCGTTCACCCTATAGACGCACATAGCTGGTCAAAAAGTTGCAAAACCACAAAAAAGTGCTCCGCAACCCCTCAAGAAATGGGTTACGGAGCAGTTAAAAGTCCTAAAGCCTAATGGCTAAAAGCCAAAGCCTACTTGACTTCCTTCACCAGATAAATCATCGTTGGGAAGTGGTCGCTATAGCCATTCAGGAAAACGCCTCCCGAGAAGGTACGCAGAGGATAGCCCTGACGGTCGCCCTCGTCGCCGCGCAAGAACTTGCGGTTGAGTACCTCGGCACGCGAGAAAGTCAAAGTGGGCTTGTCTTTGCTGTCATAATTCCTCAGGAAATAGTCGGTAAAAATAATCTGGTCAAACAGGTTCCAGTTGCCTTTATAACCCAGTGTGCCAATACCCTTGTTGAGGATATTCCACCAGGGATTGAAGCATGAACCTGGCTCGACACAGTCCTTAATCTCCTTCTTGGCGCCAATAGCCTCGCTACATGACTTGTTCTGCGGGTCATCGTTCAAGTCGCCCATGAAAATGATGCCCTGGTTGGGATCGTCGAGCAACAACGAGTCTATCGTCGCGCGGGCCATGCGGCCGGCTGCCTCACGCAAGTAACTTGAAGCCTCCTCACCTCCCAGTCGTGAAGGCCAGTGATTCACGATAACTGACACTTTCTCGCCTGCGAGCATTCCAGTAACGCAAAGCTGGTCACGCGAGCGGAATTCAGGATAATCAGGCAGATACTTGTTGATGCGCTGATTAGTCACGTTCAACACCTTGAAGAAACGGGGATTATAGAGCAGACCCACATCCACGCCACGACGGTCAGGACTGTCATGGTGCACAATCTGGTAGCGGCGGTCCTTGATTTCGGGCTGACGCACGAGATCCTGCAAGACGGTGATATTCTCAATCTCACTCACACCGATGATAACGGGACCATCGGCAGGTGAACCCTTCACCTCCATCTGGCTGATGGCATAAGCCATATTGTGCTGCTTCTGCCAATACTTGATGCCGTTCCACTGGCGTGCGCCGCGTGGTGAGAACTCCAAGTCATACACGCCATTATTGTTGATGGTGTCGAACAGGTTCTCCAGATTGTAGAACATCACGCCATACATGGTGTAGCGGCGCTCCTGCGGCTCCTGCGGTTGCTCTTGGTCTTGAGCCAATGCCCCGGCTGGCAGCAATGCCGCCAGCATCAGGGCAAGATATAATAACTTTTTCATTGTCTCACACATTGAGAGTTAGACTTAATCAACGGGTTCCCAATACACGTTCCAAACCGAGAGACGGTCCTTGGTGTTGCCCGTGGCGTTTGAGGGACACAGATTGGTGAACTCAATCGTGAAGTCGCCATTGATGGCACAATCCTGACTGAAGGTGTAAGCCGTCTTCTGGGTCACGTTATCATCGGTGATAGTCCAAGTCTTCACCACATTGCCACCTTGCTTCACATCCACGCGGAAGGCAAGTTTGGTGCCCGAGTAAGCGCAACCATAATTGAACTGCAGTTTCGACATACCGCCCTTCAAGGTGGGAGAAACAATCTTACCCACAGCATCGGTGCTACCGCACATGGTGGGAGCCATGGCAAACTGCGACGTCGAATTCAAGGCATAACCAATGAACGGGAAATGAGGATTGCTGCCATCCTTACCATCGAGCAGCGTGCAGTTGGTAGCTACCCAACCAGCTGTCGAAGTGTAAGTACCCAAGGTCGTGGTACCCTCGCTACGCATCGTCTCGAAGTCGGACTTGCCGCCGGGCATACCGTTACCGAAGCTCACGTTGTCGATGCACCAGGTTGAATAGTCGTTGTTCGGGTCGGCTGCTGCATAGTAATTGAAGCCGACGTAATAGTCGCCATCGGACCACTGACTCAAATCGAGTTCACCTGATGAAACCCAACCACTGTATGCGCCACTTGCGGGCTTCACGGCCAGAACAGGATTCAGTTTCACCTTGACAGTAGCGGTAGCGGGGCCTGCAGCAGTGTTCTTTCCGTACTTATCGGCAACAAAATCCATTATCTCCCTGAGATCC
>DAIREJ010000054.1:0-1710 GCA_036795635.1 Sodaliphilus sp. | reverse complement strand
GCGGGATCAGTCGAATTCAGCAGATAAACCTCAATGACGTTGTTACCGTAATTATTCACCTGTGAATCGAAACTGAAGACTTTGCTCTTGGCATTCTTAATATCCAACTTGGGTGTGATGAGCCACATGTCGAAGGGCGGGTTATTTCCCTTGTAACCCGTAGCCTGGGCATAGACTTCATCATTAAATGTTCTCGAATCCCATTTGTTAGAGCCATTCAAGGTCTTGATGGTCCAGTTATCGGGGATTCCATCGTCAAAGGTTTCATACAACTTGGTGTAAGCGATATCCAGCACATACTCATTCTTTGAGCCAGTGTTGCCATTGATACCGGTGATGCCCATGTAGGGAGCCACATTACCTTTCACCTTCAAGTATGACTTGTAAACGTTGGGATTCTTTTGCAGATTGGCTTCGGTGCGGAAGACAGAACCCTGGGGCAACGGAACGATAATGCACTTGGTGTAGTCCTTGCAATTAGCGTCATCGGCAATGACAAGCGTGTTATCCAACGTGGTCGGCGCTTTCCATTCGATGTCATTATTGCTGCTCACACTGGTCACCTCGGGAGCCACAGCGCCCACGACATAACCACCAAACCAATACTTCTTGCCGTTGTCCTGCATGGTGAGACCTTCGGCTACAGTGTAGGGATGGCTCTGGGTTCCAGATGAGCCGCCACCAATCACGTCATTGGCGCTGCGCAGCACGAGCTGCCATGTGGTGCCATAGGAGCCGAGCAGACCGACAATGTCAACCTCGCCTTCGGGGAGGATGTCGGCACGGAAGTCGGCATAATTGCTGTTACGAACAGTGAGGGTCTGGCCTTCAGAATCAGAGATGCTGCGGTTGGTCGAAGCCGAAGCCTCGGAGTAGGGCGTCACACCGTCGGCGTCGTCAAAGGTCACACCGTTGATGCGCACCAGACGGCCCTGATACTTCATTAGTGTCTCTGGGTCACTCTTGCCCTGGAAGTCGCTGATGCTCACCTCGAGGGTATCCACCTTAGTCAGGTCGGGAAGACCGTTGATTTCAACGAGAGACTCCCACATGGCCTGGGGCAGGAAGGTAGCCTCCCAAGCATTACCTGCAGCATACCAGGCGGGATAGCCCAACTGCTGCTGGCCATTATACTTACCCACGAAGTAACCCTTCATGGGCAGCACGATTTCCTGACCGATGCGGTAATTATTGTAAAGGCTGTTCTGGTTAATGGATATAGACAGACCATAGCCCGACTCGTCCATGATGTAGAGGCTCTTGTACACGTTGCCCGATTCATCGCTACTGGTTACCCAGCCATGGATGATCTCGTCTTCTTTAACCGTGTCAATGTAGTTGCGGTCATCTTGCCAGTGCTTGGCTTTGAATTCAGCAATGGTCATGTTGGCCTGGTGTGCGGCAGTGGGAATCACCATGGGCGGCTGGTCAAACTCATCACTGCAAGCGGCGGTGAACACCAACAGGAGCATCAGGCTGAGATAATAATTAAAACGTTTCATAATGGTTGTATTGTTTGTTTTATTAATATCTAGGTTGATAGTTGAATGAGATGTGATGAATGTTTAGAACTTAAGACCCAAGTTCAGGAATACCTTGAACCCCTGACCATAGTAGTACTTGTTGGGGAACTTGTTGGCGGTGTTGGCGTAGTCCTTGGTGTCGATACGGCCCTGCTGGTAACCGCCAGTCTGAATATTCCTGTTGTCG
>DAIREJ010000053.1:0-13811 GCA_036795635.1 Sodaliphilus sp. | reverse complement strand
CGTTCTCACTCGTGGGTGGACGCGTATATCTTGACAACAGTGTGACTGGCTGGGACGACGAATGCATTTATCTGGTGGTCGGCAACGACAGCGAGTCGCTGTGCGTACGCTTCCTGCCCGACACGCTGGGCCGTCTCACTTGCCCCGTACCTTATGTCAAGGAAGACATCACCTATGCCGCCGTCATCGGCAACAGCCATTATAGTAGCGGCTCATGGGGTCCGTCCAACCTGAGCTCCGCCAACCATTACTCGGCTGTTTACAGCGAGGGCTGGCAATCGGGCATCCATGACGGTTGGCAGATTACCCTCGGCGCAGCCGACAATGGCTGTCCGTTGACGCTTACGCCGCTGGAGGGTGACTATGGTGAGGTGTTCACTACCACCGAAAAGAACAACTGCTATCGCTTGAATGACGACTTGAAGCAAATTACCTTCGTCTTCTCGACGTCACGCACCCGCTTCGTGATATCTCCGCTCAACGTTCAGAAACTGTTTGTCTATGGGTCAATCTCCAACTGGGGCAAGACGGATTCGGATTACAGGATGCCGGGATTCAGCGCCGATGGCTGCTTCTATGTGACATTGCCTTACAGCGCTATTGAGCGTACCGGCAACGGCGGCCAGCCCGAGTTCCTGTTCAACGTCTATCACGTGAACGGCAACTCCTATGTCACCCAGTCCTGGCCCACTCTTGCCGAGGGTTGCGAGGACTACCTGACCTTCTGCTCCAACGGCTGGAAACAAATTGTCGCATTCAACGACGATGATATCGAGGATCTGGCTCAGCGCAAGGAGACAGCACTCTACATCCGTCCGCTCGCTGACTTTGACCTCACCGACAGGATGGAGCAGGAGCGCATCTCCAACTTCCGCCGCGTTCCCGGTACCCAGCATCTGTATCGCTCCTATCATCCCTACCATTCGTCACGTTCGAGCTATGACACCGAGCATGCACGACTTGAATGGGTAGCTGCACTGGCCACCGAGGCAGGCATCAACTGCGATATTGCCTTGTCGGGCAACTTGGAGTCGGAGGATGGCAATGCAACCTATACCGTTTCGGGCACGACCTACACGACTACCATTCCCGATTACTACCGTGAGATTATCAATAACCACAGGGTGCTGTATGTGGGTCGTCAGAATGGCCACACGCCGTCCTATGACCACGCGCTCTACTACACCGACCAGAGCCGCTTTGCCGAGTGGATTCAGGAGATTGTGAACTTCATCAACGATGATGATCACCCCGTACCCTTCCAGATTCACTGCCACCTGGGTGCCGACCGCACCGGTGTCTTCTCGGGAGTCTTGGCCGCCATGTGCGGTGCCTCGTGGGATGACATCGCCGCCGACTACAACCGCACGAGCGATCTGCAGATTTCGGAATACCGTCATTCCAACCAGCTGCGTCATGCCCTGTACTTGCTGACTGGCTTTGACCCGCTGATTCTGCCGTCAGGTCCCGATGCTGTGCCCACGGTTTACACCGCTACGACGCTCGAGGAGGCCATCGCTTCACATACCGCCTATAGCGGTGGCAAGGCGCTCTACAACTATCCCGCCCTCGGCACCCTGCTGCCCACTCTGCAGGAAGCAGTCGCAGGCCACTTCATTGAGGGTGGCTATCTGGAAATGGACGAGATTGAGACCTGTGTCGCCAAGTTGCGTGGTGAGGAACAGCCCACCACAGGTGTCACCGATATTCGCCAGAACGAGGTGATGCCACACGTGCAGAAGGTGCTGCGCGACGGCCGTGTGCTCATCATCCGCGACGGCATTACCTATGACGTCTATGGACACATTGTTGCCCAATAATCCTCTTCTTCACTAAGGTTTTAAGCCTAATTCAACGAATAGCATCCGCTCCCATCTTTAGGGAAGCGGATGCTATTATGATAAAACGTGGGGTCTTCGCGTCTTAGCGCGAGGTAGGAAGTTACAGGTGGCGTACACGTGAGATGAATTCCTCCTTGGGCAGGTCTGAACGGTTGCGGGTCTTCATGCGGTAATTATACACCGTCTGGGGGGAATAATGCAAGAAACTGGCAATCTTGACGCTGTCGTTGATGCCCAGGCGCACCAGCGCATAGATGCGCAATTCGGGTGAGAGCAGGTTGTCGCCTTTGGCTTCGATGCGTTCTCCAGGGCGCAACAGTGAGTTGAAATTGTCAATGAAGTCTGGGAAAAGCTCCAGAAAAATCATGTCAAAGTTGTAGAACAACTGGCTCAAGTCCTTTTTCATTGTTGATTCGTCGAGTTGTTGCTGCACCTCCTTGCTTTTTCCAGATTTGAGCTTGCCCAGGATGCGGATGCGGTTTTTCTCGGACTCGTTGATGTAGCTGGAGCAAAGGTTGAACAACTGTCCGATATATTCCTCTTTAATCATGTTGCTTTCGACCAGTTCATGGTTAAGTTCTTCCAAGCGGTTGTTAAGGGACTGCAGTTTGTCGTTGTTGGCGGCAAGCTCGTTGTGCATCATGGCCAGATGTTTATTGCGCTGATAGATAATCCACAGCAAAACACCCAAAATAATGGCAGCTAACAGCGAGACGGCAATCAAGATATTGCGCCTGGTGGCCGAGGAATGCTGTTTTTGCTCATAGGCGGTGGTAATGATGGGCAGGTATTCGCCCACGAGCGAAAGGCGGCTGCGGGCATTGCTCGCCATCACGTCATTCAGTGAACAGGTGATGTAGCGGTAGGCGCGCTCGGTGTCCCCCTCGTTATACAGCATCCATGCCAGCGATTGCAGCGAAGTATAGGTCTTATTGCAGTTGCGCTTATCGATAATCGACGACATGGTGTAGCAGTACTTTGCCCCTTGGGTATCACCCATGTCACGGTAGGTGTCGCCGAGCACAAACCAGTAGACGGCTGAGTTATCCACCATGTCCCTATGCGCTTTGCCGAATTGCAAAAGCCCGTCGAGGGCCTGTTGGATGTGCCCCTGGCTCTTCTCAATTTCGCAGGTGTTCACACACACCGTCAGGGGATCATCGCCGTTCACCATATTCACCGTGTCACGGTAACTCATCAGCAACGGTTTGTAATAGGCCATCTCATCAGCATCGGTGGTCATCTTGGACAAGGAGAGTAAGATGCTGTGGTACAGATAGTAATAATGGGCATTGGAGTTGATGTAGGGGGTGTGGGGTATCCTGTTGAGCACGGCGAGGGCATCATGCAGGCGACCCAAGCACTTGAGGGCGTCGGACTCGTCGAGGCGCGCCGACGACAAGGAGTCGGGCGACGGAATGTCGGCAGCAATATGGACGCGCTGGCGGGCATAGTAGAGCGCCGAGTCCAGTCGGTATTTACGGTAATTGAGAAATAGTGTGTGGGCGATGTCAAATCTTGCCTCTTGATTGGGGGCATTCTCAAACATTTGCCTGTAGTGAACTAAGTGTTGCTGCAGTTGGTGATTATAGACCTCACTACTGTCGATTACGGCATCCAGAACTTTGAGTAGCGAGTCCACATTGTATTGACTCCCTGCACGAGCTGTTGAACAACACAAGCATAGCCACAACAATGCGGCTAGAATTCTCCAGCGGCAAATGATGGTGTTACGGGATGGGAACGTCATCAGTTGGTGATCAATACTCACTAGGCACTTAGTTTTCAGTTGTGTACGGATTCCTAACCCCTAACTTCTAACTCCTAACTCCTAACTTATTAGTATTGTTCGTTTTCGTTGGGGAAGTCGCCGCTCTTGACATCGGTGATGTAGTTGCCCACGCTGTCGATAATCTGTTCGCCCAGATTGTTATACACGCGCAGGAACTTGGGCTTGAACTCGCGGTTCAGACCCAGCATGTCGTGCAGCACCAGCACCTGGCCGCTGCAGGCGCCACCGCCGCCGATGCCGATGGTGGGCACGTTGATGCTCTGGGTGACCTTGGCAGCCAGCGTGGCGGGAATCTTTTCCAGCACGATGCCGAAGCAACCGATTTCGGCCAGCACCTTGGCGTCGGCCAGCAGGCGCGTCGCCTCGGCTTCGTCCTCGGCGCGGGTGGCATAGGTGCCGAACTTGTTGATCGACTGCGGCGTCAGGCCCAGGTGTCCCATCACGGGAATGCCGGCCCGCAGAATCATCTCGATGGCAGAGCGCATCTCGCGACCTCCTTCAAGTTTCACACCGTCGGCGCCGGTCTCTTGCATGATGCGCACGGCATTGCGCTGCGCCTCGATGGGATCACCGGTATAAGTACCAAAAGGCATGTCGATGATGACCATGGCGCGCTTGACGGCGCGGACAACGGTGCGGCCATACACAATCATCTCGTCGATGGTGATGGGGATGGTGGTGGCGTTGCCTTGCATGACGTTACTGGCGCTGTCGCCAACGAGGATGATGTCGATGCCGGCTTGGTCCACAAGTGTAGCCATGGTGTAGTCATAGGCAGTAATCATCGCGATTTTCTCGCCTGCGATGCGCATATCGGCGATGCGCTTGGTCGTGACCTTGCGAGGGTCAGATACAGTATAGGTTGACATAACTGAATTCAGTTTATTGTTTCTTGAATGGCTGCAAAGATAATGAAATGTGCTCGTTTTGTACACATATTTCAAAAAAAAGCGGCTCTTTAAACCTAAAATACCTTAAATCGTCTTATTATTCGGTTTTTATTGCTAATTTTGGCGCACAAAATCAATTAAATACATTAATTCTAAACGTAGAAAATATGAAAAAATTCTTTTTGATGCTCGCTGCTGTAGCACTGGCCTCCAGCGCGATGCTTGCTCAGACGAATGGTAACAATGGCACCGTTGAGGAGCCCGACCGTGTGCAATTGAAGGCTACGATGTCAATGAATCCTACTGGTTCAGATATTCCCACTGGCATTTCGCCTCGCGAACAGGTGAAGCATGAATGCAAGGACCACAAGGACGGTCAGCCCTGCACCAAGCCCGCCAATCAGCAGTGCCCCGACTGCAAGGCTAAGGCCGAAGGCATGAAAGATTGCAAGAAGGGTGAAGGTCCCAAGCATGAGTGCAAAGAAGGTATGAAGCCCGAGTGCAAGAAGGGTGAAGGTCACGAGTGCAAGAAGGGCGAAGGTCACGAGTGCAAGAAGGGTGAAGGTCACGAGTGCAAGAAGGGCGAGGGTCCCAAGCATGAGTGCAAAGAAGGCATGAAAGATTGCAAGAAGGGCGAGGGCCCCAAGGGCATGAAAATCGAGCGCAAAAAGGCTGAAAGCAAGATTGAGAAGACTGAAGGCATGAAGCTCGAGCGCAAGGGAGGGGAATTCAAGAAAGGCGAAGCTCCCAAGCACGAGTGCAAAGAAGGCACGAAGGAGTGCGAAAAGGCTGAAATGATGAAGAAGCACGAGGAGTGCAAAGACCACAAGGACGGTCAGCCCTGCACCAAGCCCGCCGATCAGCAGTGCCCTGACTGCAAGGCAAAGGCTGAAAAGAAAGACTAAGGCCCCCGTCAAGGCCATGACTTGGAGCGATTCGTTCCTCCAAGTCACCACCACATCCCTGGTTCCATCAACGGAGCCAGGGATTCTCTTTTGATGCCTTGATGGCATTTTGGCTGGTTTATACTCAATTTGGTGTTTTCAATTAATTTAGATTTTTTGACTTGTTCCTAGATTATAAGATATTGGTTATAAGAGTGTTATTTCTTGTGATAGGTTTGATTTTTGTTTGATGATATTTTGGGTGTCATGCTATTATAATACTTTTGTGAAAACGATATTTCATCAATAACTATTATAAACTATAACCGAAATGAAAAAGTTATCTCAATTATTCAATCTGGTTGCCGTGATGCTTCTAGCATGCGCGTGGAGTGAAACGGCATGGGCCCAGGAGGCGTTGCAGCTGACAGCAGATGCGCCTCAGGTGACCCAGAACTTTGACAGCATGTGGGACAATGATGCCCAGGCTGCTGCGCTCAATTTGCCTCAGGGTTGGCGCGTGGAACGTCAAATGGGTGCACCTCGCACCGTGGGCAGTTTTGCCACTGCCTCAGGCACGGTGATGTATGCTGGAGGCACCAGCCTTGCCAGCAATGCTTCCAATGGCACTTGGAATTTCGTCTCGAGCAGTGTGCCTACCGACTGCTCGGTGGGCGGCCTGTCCACTACTGTGAGCAACGGAACCCGTTGCATCAATGTGATGACGTGTCTGCGCAATGCAGGCGGCGAGCCAGTCACCAAGCTCACGCTCAATTACGACATCGAGAAATACCGTGATGGTGACAATGAGGCCGGCTTTGCTGTGCAGCTTTATGTCTCGACCGATGGCGAGACGTGGAGCAGTGCCGGAGATGATTTCTACAATTATTTCGCTCCCGATGCTGCCACCCAGGGCGCTGCCGTCGTGCCCATCAGCACCACTGCCGTCGCTGGCAAGCAGCTCAATGTGGACTTCCCCGCAGGTGCCGACCTCTATTTGGCTTGGAACATCAGTGTTGCAAGTGGCACGAGTCCCAACAAGGCGATGGGCTTGTCCCTCGACAATGTGGTGATTGACGCCACGTTCGCTTCTCAGGACCAGTCTTGCTACATCTATGTTGAGGATGTAACCAAGTGGAGCAACCTGTATATGGCTATGGATGGTGCCGAGGCTCAACTTCCCGGCGGTAGCGCTGTCGTCAACGGTGTGACCTACAAAGTTTGGTCGCTTGAGATGGATGGCAACGAGCATGCGCTTGTCTTCACCGATGGCAACGCCAATACGTTGAACACAAGCATCACTGCCAACCGCGACTACTACCTCTGCCTCACAAAGGACGAGATTAACGAAATCACTGACCCTCAGAATTACGATGGCTATGTTGACCCCTCACGTCCTCCTTTTGTACCATCAGGCATCTATTTGCGTGGCGAGGTGAACAGTTGGGGCGCCGTGACCGACTGGGAATTCAGTGATGAGGGCAGCGGAACCTATGTGCTGTATGACAAGACGTTGAGCGGACAGTTCAAGGTGGCTGATTCGGGATGGACCAGCGCCTGCAACTACGGCAGCAACGGCACCAGTGCCCAGATGGGTGTTCCCTACGAACTCGTGCTGGGCACCAACGACAACATCTCGTGCGGTGGCAACACCTACGTCTGCGCGCGCATCGTCCTCACCATCAACAATGGTGTCGCCACCCTGTTGCTTGAGAGCGATGATGATGAAACAGGGCTGACATCGGTCTATGTCATCGGCGACAACAACGGCTGGAACTATATGGACGCTTCGGGTGAACTGACGCTTGACCACGACAAGGTGTTCAAGGGTCAGGTGACTATGCCCGCCGTGGGTGACGGCTATAGCCACTGGCGCATCTATCAACGTCTGGGTATGGGCGGTGTGTGGGGCGCCGAGAGCGACCTCACCGGTGACAACACCAGCGGCACCCTCATCAAGGGAGCTACTGGCAAGGTATCGACCGCTTCAGGCACCTATGATATGACTTTTGACCTTGCCACGGGCGAGTACACTCTCACGTTGGCAGCCTCAACCCCTACCACAATGTCGCTGCAGCCTGCCGACGTTGTCCTTGTGCCCGAGTTGCCCGAGACTGTAAAAGTGCTCTCACTCAATAACAGCTTGATTTATTACAATGACCAGGACGCTGTGTTCAACGGCATCGCTGCGGCAATGGGCAAGGATGCTAACTGGACCAAGCACACCCTGTTGGGCAAGTCGCTCAAGACGCATTGGGACGAAGGTGACGGTGTCGCCGAGGACGGCAACCCCGGAGCCAAGATGCTCGTTCGCAGCGAGGCTTGGAGCCATATCATCCTGCAGGAGCAAAGTTCGCTGCCCCGCACCGATATCGAGACATTCCGCGCTAACGTGAAGCGCTGGGTGGACTACATCCGCGACTATTGCCCCAACCCCAACGCTATCATCATCGTGCCTGTCAACTGGGCATATAGCGGCGATTGGGCGAACTACACCGCTTTCAATGCGACTTTCGTGAAGAACTATCAGGATGTCGCCCTTGACCTGGGCGTGACACTATGCCCCGTGGGCTTGGCCTATCAGGAGGTATATGATCTGGAGGGTAGCGAGGGAACGCTGACTTGGTTCCTTGACGACCGCCATCCCACCCTCAAAGCGACCTACATGGCTGCCGCAATGGAATATGGCCTCATCTACGGTTCCGATCCGGTGGACATTACTTGGGCACCCAGCGGCCTCAATGATGCTGACGCAACCGCTATGCGCGGTTATGCCAGCCGTGCTTTGAACGGCTTCACCAACTATGTGGACCACACCGCTGGTCAGGTACACTACAAGGTAACCGTGCGTGACCAGTTCGGCATGGAAATCGAGGCCCCCGAGCCTGTTGTGATGACTTTGAGTGACGGTGGTGACATTGATGCTGACCAGGTATTTACCAGCAACGGCACCAACGGCGAGTTCACCGTGACCGCCACGACAGGTGACTTCACCCAGAATGCGGTTGTCAAAGTGGCTACCGCTCTGACCGAGGTGGTGACCTATCCCGCCATCGAATTGAACGAAACGGTTTTGAGTGCTATCCAGAACTTTGATGTGATGGGCGATGAGGCGACCGCCACTTTACCCGAAGCTTGGCGCATCGACCGCATCCTCACATCTCCGCGCACTGTGGGGCGCTATGATCAGGCCGATGACCAGACGATGTACAGTGGTGGTGTGAGCCTGGCGAGCAATGCCAAGAACGGCACATGGAACTTCGGCGACAACGTCGGCGATGACCGTGCCCTCGGTGGCATCTCTACGGGCGTGGCTGGCGGCACTCGTTGTGTCAACGTGTATGCCCACCTGCTCAACACAGGCAGCAAGGATATTGAGAATGTCAATGTCAACTACAACATCGAGAAGTACCGCAAAGGCAATAACAGCGCCGGTTTTGCCGTACAACTCTATTACTCTATCGATGGGCGCAACTGGACCAATGCCGGCAACAACTTCTACACCTATTTTGCTCCCGACAGCGAGACGGCTGGCTATGAGACTGTTCCAGGCGAGGCCATCGGTGTGAGCGGCGTCCTTGACACCAAGATTTCCCGCGGTTGTGACCTCTATCTGGCTTGGAACATCAGTGTTGCAAGTGGTGATGCTGCACAAGGTGCCATGGCACTGGGTATCGATGACTTTAGCATCTCGGGCGAACTGCCCAAGATACCCGCTTCAAAGCATTACATCTTCGTCAACGACGAGACGGGCTGGGATGCCCTGGGACTCTACGCTTGGGGTGACAGCGAACTCTTCGGTGCATGGCCTGGTGAGGCCAGCGTGGGCGATTCCATCGTGAACGGCATTAATTACAAGGTCTTCCTTTTGGATACCGAGGGTGGCAACTATCACTTGATTTTCAACAACTGGAACAACGGCTTGCAGTTGCCCGACTACGATATCGTCGCCGACCGTGACTACTTCTTCACCATCACTGCCAACGGCGCGAGCGAAGACAATGCCACCGTCATCGAGAATGTGGCCGAAAGTATTGACAAGATGTGTTTTAGAGGCAATGTGGTGACCTATCCCGGCACTATTACCGTATATAATCTGAGCGGACAGATTGTTGCCACGGGCAAGGATAGCATGAGCCTTTCCCATTTGTCCCGCGGCATCTACATCGTGCAGGGCCGCAACGCCAGCAATGCGACAACCCTCAAAGTCGCCATCGGTTCATAACCAAATTCCATTTTCATTCTTTTGACAGATGGCCGAGGATTGACCCGAAATCATCCTCGGCCATTTCATTACAATCAGCTTCAGTAAACACATGAGGTTAGCGATTATCAGGGCAAGCAATGCTTTGTTTTTTGAGGCAAAAAGATTATCTCATTGGATTAGGGGCAGTTTTTTCCTTAATAATGTCCTAAATTGCGTTAACTGTTTGTGTGGTTGTGCAAATTGTGCTAATTTCGCACGGTAAAACAAACCCGAGTAATGAAAATCGGTAACTTAGACTTAGGGGAACGCCCGGTGATGTTGGCTCCTATGGAGGATGTCACCGACCAGTCGTTCAGGCTCATTTGCCGTGAACAGGGCGCCGACATGGTCTATACCGAGTTTGTCAGTGCTGACGCCTTGATCCGCAGCATTGAACGCTCATTCCAGAAGATGGCGATAGCCCCCGGCGAGCATCCTGCTGCCATCCAGATTTATGGCCGCGACGTGGACTCGATGGTCGAGGCCGCACGCATTGCTGCACAGGCCTGCCCCGATTTCATCGATATCAACTGGGGCTGCCCAGTGAAAAAAATCGCAGGCAAGGGCAGTGGCGCGGGTATGTTGCGCAACATACCCCTGATGCTTGAAATCACCCGCGCCGTGGTCAATGCGGTTGACCTGCCAGTGACGGTCAAGACCCGCCTGGGCTGGGACCACAACAGCAAAATCATCGTGGAGCTTGCCGAGCAGTTGCAGGATTGCGGCATCGCTGCCCTCACCATCCATGGTCGCACACGTTCACAAATTTACACTGGGGAGGCCGACTGGACCCTCATTGGCGAGGTGAAGAACAACCCTCGAATGACGATTCCCATCATCGGCAATGGTGACGTGACAACACCTCAGCGCCTCAAGGAGTGCTTTGACCGTTATGGCGTTGATGGCGTGATGGTGGGTCGCGCCAGCATCGGCGCACCCTGGATTTTCCGCGAGATGAAACAGTATCTGCTCACTGGCGAGGTTCCTGTCATCAGCAATGCCGAGAAGATGGCGCTCATCCGCCGTCAGATTGCCGAGAGCATCGACCGCATCGACGAGTACCGCGGCATCCTCCACATCCGCCGCCATTTAGCCGCCACCCCGTTGTTCAAGGGCATACGCAACTTCCGTCCCACGCGCATAGCCATGTTGCGCGCCGATACCCGCGCCGAACTGGATTCCATCCTGGATCAAATCGAAAACGAGATATTACCTCAATTAGAAACGCAAAACGATGAGACTCATGAAGAGAACATGGATTAGCATATTGTTGTTAGCGGTTATCACGCTCATGACCAGTGCACAGACGACGCGCCATGAGGTCAAGGTGGGAAACTTCACCCGCCTTGCGGTAATTGACGACATCAATGTCAATTACCGCTGCAATGCCGACTCGGCAGGACTGGCGGTGATGTACTGCCCACAGGAAATCGCCGACCATCTGATGTTCAATCTGTCGAATAAAGGACGCTTGAGCATTCAGGTTGTCGACTTATATGAGCAACTGCCTCAACTGCCCACCATTACCGTCTATTCTTCGTCGCTTGAAGAGGCCGAGAATGGTGGCAAGAGCACCCTTGTTGTGACGGGTCTGCCGCCCATGAGTGCGTTCAAGGTGCGCAACACCGACAACGGCAAGGTCATCGTGCGCAACGTCAGAGCCTCGCAACTGGAGTTGCAGATATTGAGTGGAAAAGGCAAAATTATCGCTGACGGCACCTGCGACAACTTGTCATTGAGGCTCATCGGCACGGGTGAAATCCAGGCCGACCAGGTGGTGGCGACCGAGGTGTCTTGCCGCATCATGGGTACGGGTTCGATGGGATGCCATGTCAACGGCGGTGAACTCAAGGTGAGCGGCAGCGGCACGGGCAAGGTCTATTACAAGGGCACACCTAGCAAGGTCACCGTGCGCAAGCTCGGCACCATTAAGGCCATCCCCATGCAGTAAAGCTGGGGCAGCAAATCATTTTTCAGTAATTCAAGCTTGTTTTGTGGTGTCCCGCTGTGGGGTGGGGCTCCACAGGTACAGTTTGTCGCTAGGCCTGATTTTCTCGGGTACGGCGATAGAGAAATGCTCTCCCTTCACAGTTTTTTCCACAGGTTTGAGGTCCACACGGATTTCTTCAATCGTCAGCGGTATGGCACCGGTTGTCGGGCCGATGATCCATGCTTCGTCGCCCACATGCAGCTCGCCTGCTTCCATCAGGAACTCGGCGACACCCAGTTTGCTGTAATAGCGGATGCCCTTGGCGACATAGACTTTGACGCGGGTGGCGCTTGAGCCGTACTTTGCCGACCACTCACCCAGGCGCTGCCCCATGTAGTAACCGTCCCAAAAACCGCGGTTGAACACCTTGGCGAGCCGTTCGGTCCATGCGTCGATGCGTTCTTCGGTGTAGGTGCCCTCACAGATGGCCTTCAGCGCTTCGTCATAGCAGCCCACAACGGTGCGCACATATTCCGGTCCGCGCGCCCTGCCTTCAATCTTGAAAACAGTGACCCCTGCATCCACCATCTTGTTGAGGAAATGGATGGTCTTCAGGTCTTTGGGCGACATGATATATTTGTTCTCGATGGCCAGCTCATCGCCATTTTCACGGTCGGTGACGATGTAGCCGCGGCGGCAGATCTGGCGGCATGCGCCGCGGTTGGCGCTGGTGTTCTCCTGATGCAGACTCATGTAACACTTGCCGCTCACTGCCATGCACAATGCACCGTGGCAGAACATCTCCAGCCTCACCCGTTCGTCGTGAGGGCCGCGAACGTCATTTTCCTCGATGAAACCGCTGATTTTCTTCACCTGCTCCAAATTCAACTCGCGGGCAAGTACCATCACGTCGGCCCACTGGCTGTAGTAGCGCACCGCCTCGCTGTTGCTCACATTAACCTGGGTGGAGATGTGCACCTCCACGCCGATCGAGCGGGCAAACAGGATGGTGGCCATGTCGCTGGCAATGATGGCACTCACGTGGGCATCGCGGGCCGCGGTGACGATTTGGCGCATATAGTCCATGTCCTCGTCATAGACGATGGTGTTCACCGTCAAATAGCTCTTCATGCCGTGCTCGTGGCACCATTCGGCAATCGTGCGCAGGTCGTCGAGCGTGAAATTCACACTCGAGCGCGAACGCATGTTCAGGCCCTCAATGCCGAAGTAGATGGCATCAGCGCCACCCTGATGGGCGGCATATAGCGATTCCCAGGAGCCCACAGGGGCCATGATTTCAAAATCCTTACGGTTCATATCTTGTTTCATATTAAACTACGCATTACACGAATTAAACTAATTGATATTCGCGTAATTAGTAGTTTTAAAAAATTATCGTTCTTTTTTGCCGGTGAGGATGCCCTTGATGTCATAGAGTTTGTTCAGGGCCTCCATGGGCGTGAGGTTGTTGATGTCGATAGTGAGAATTTCGTCGCGGATTTGGCTCAGCACGGGATCATCGAGTTGGAAGATGGACAGCTGGTAGCCCGAGCGGCTGCTGGCCACATCGGCCAGGTCCTTGGTCACGGCGCCCTCGCTGCGATTATTGGTCTCGAGTTGCTTGAGCACTTCGTTAGCACGCTTGACGATGGTGGGGGGCATGCCTGCTAACTTGGCCACATGGATACCGAAACTGTGCTCGCTGCCGCCCTTTACCAGTTGGCGCACAAACACTACCTTGCCGTTGATTTCCTTGACGCTCACATTATAATTCACGATGCGCTTGAAGGATTTCTCCATCTCGTTCAACTCGTGGTAGTGGGTGGCGAACAGCGTCTTGGGGCGCATGGCGTGTTCATGGATGTGCTCGACAATGCTCCAGGCGATGGAGATGCCGTCATAGGTGCTCGTGCCCCTGCCCAATTCGTCGAACAGGATGAGGCTGCGCTGGCTCATGTTGTTGAGGATGGCGGCTGCCTCGGTCATCTCGACCATGAAGGTGGACTCGCCCAGCGAGATGTTGTCGCTGGCACCTACGCGGGTAAAGATTTTGTCCACTATGCCGATGCGTGCCTGCTCGGCAGGGACGAAGCTGCCCATCTGTGCCATGAGGGTGATGAGTGCCGTTTGGCGTAGCAGGGCCGATTTACCTGCCATGTTGGGACCAGTGATAATCATGATCTGCTGGTCGTCGTTGCTCAGGCGGATGCTGTTGGGCACATAGGTCT
>DAIREJ010000052.1:7827-14143 GCA_036795635.1 Sodaliphilus sp. | reverse complement strand
GTCGTTGTGCTTGCCGCTCACGCGAAGGCACTTTTGGGAATCGGCGACGCGTCGCCACTGGGCTTCCTTATTGCCCAAGATAATGTCTTTGAACTGGTTCATACCGGCATTGGTGAACATGAGGGTGGGATCATCCTTGATTACCATAGGGGCCGAAGGCACAATGTGATGTCCACGCTCCTCGAAGTAACGCTTGAATGTCTCTCGGATTTCGTTTGCAGTGAGCATGATTCTATGTCTTAATTTATTATTAATGTTCGGTTTTTGTTGCAAAGTTTAAACTATTTGTTTATCTTTGCAGGGTTGTAATTAACTTGCAAAGTTACTCAATTCTATTAATCTGTGCAAGACCATGCAGGAACTGAATAAAAAATTCTATAAAATCGGTGATGTTTCGGAGATTCTCGGAATCCCTGAGTCCACCCTGCGCTACTGGGAAACGCAGTTCACAATCATCAAGCCCAAGCGCAACAAGAAGAACATCCGTTACTACACTCCTCATGACATAGAAATCATCAGCAAGGTGTATTATCTGGTGAAGGAAAAGGGCCTGAAACTTGACGCAGCCCAGGCACAGATACGCCACAACCGTGATGGTGTGGACAAGCGCTATGACGCCATTGAGCAGCTCAAGTCAATCAGGGAACAGCTAGTGGCCTTCCAAAAGAGCCTGGATGCGCTGTTTCCCGAAGAATAGCAAGAACTGAACGGACTAGATTGACCAGATCAACTAAACTGGTCATAGATTAAAAAGTCTGGCAACGCGCACTCACGGCGCATTGCCAGACATCGTTAATCAATTAATTAAACGTAATTTCTGGGAAAAAACTTATTCTTTTAGAATCTCATGCCCAAAGTGAGCGAGATGCGGTTGTTGTTGTCCTTGACGTCGGCGCTGACGTTGGGTTCATAACCGAGCTCGTCGTTGATGGGCGAGAAAGCATTGTAAACACTTTCACGGATCTGGTGCACATAGGCCAAGTCGGTGTAGAATGACTTGTAGTGATAGCCAACACCGCAGGTGATGTGATGCACCGTGTTGTCATACTGATAGGCAGGATTGGTGCCAACAGTAGCAATGTTGTAGTCATACTCGTCCACACCCTTCTCGACCTGAGTGGTCTTGATGCTATAGCCGGCACGCAGACTCCAGTTGGGATCGACGCGATACTCACCGCCCAAGCGGATGATGTGAGAAGGCTTGAAATAGCTCTTCACATTCTGCGTCACATCATAGTAATCGTGGCCAGAGTAGTCACCGATACGCATCGTCTGGTTGGCTACATACTCATAGTCCATGCTGAGGATAGCGCTCTGTCCAAGCACACCAGCCACACTGCCCATGAAACGCCACGGCGTCTTGATGGTGTACTCACCGGAGTAGTCATATCCGTCGTTGCTGCCCTTGCTGGCACTGTAGAGCTGGTTGCCATCCTGATAGCCATTGAGCGAAGCCTCCACATAGTAAGTGTCGCGCATGTCATAGTAGGTGGGCGTGTGGAATGCAGCACCGAAACGCAAAGCCTGTGTGGGTTTCCAAATCAGACCAAACTTGAAGTTCACTCCTGTACCCTCGCTGTGGAGATAATTGTAAAGGCCCCAGTCGGCACGAGTGTTCTGGTAAACCATATCGCTATTGAAAAGATCATTGTCATCGGCCATGATGTAGGCGTTGGTCAAATTCTCTTCATAGCCCTGGTAACTCCTGTATTCCAGATCCATGATACCAAAGTCAAGGCCGAAGTACAATTTGTTGGCGATGTTGCCTCCAAAAGAGATATTGTACTCGTCAGCATGACCGCGCTCATCTACCTCGTAAAAAGCATTGCCAGATGTAATAGCCCTGTCCGCTTCATCACGCACAAACAATCCTTTCATCAAACCATCCTCGGCATTGATGATGCCGACATAGCCACCATTGTTGGTCTTCATGTCGAAGGTAGTGACAGCGGCCCAAGGAGCATTGCCATCAAAGTAGGGATTGTAATCGTCCATCCAATACAGGTCGTCGGCCGTGAAATCGAGCACATTGACAAACTCATCGGCAATAAAATTACTCATTGACGAATTGATGCCCGTCACACCACCAATATAATGCCGGTTGAATGACTTGACACGGTTATAGGAAAAACCGAAGTTGAGGTTGGGCACTGACTCGCTGTCGAGACGGATGGCACCAACATAACCCACGTTGTTGACATTGAACTTTGTCTCGTTCAACTTATCCACTCCCGACTTGACGCTATTGCAGTCGAGGCTCAAGGTAATACCCAGGTCAGAACTGCGATAGACTCCGATACCGGCAGGGTTCTGTGTCATGGTCGACAGGTCGCCACCGAGGGCTCCGAATGCTCCCGCCATTGACTGGAAGCGCGAGGTACCGCGGAGATCGGTTTGAGACATCTGCAGGACATCAAAAGCGTCCTGAGCGTTGACCAAGAGAGGAAGTCCGCACAACAGTAAGGCCAAAACTTTCTTCTTCATTTTTCAAGCTATTTATTGATCGTTCAGTTTAACGAATGATGATTCTAATAACGTGTGTGTGAGAAAACTTATCTTATCGACGACGACCGCCACCGCCTGACGAGCCACCATGGCTACCACCGCCCGATGATCCACGGCTGCCACCACCGCTGTAGGAGCCGCCTGAGGAACCGCCCGATGAACGGCTACCGCCACTGTAAGAACCGCCGGATGAACGGCTGCCACCGCTGTAGGAACCGCCCGACGAGCGGCTGCCACCATAGTTAGAAGACGGTCTCGAAACACCGCTGTTGCGACCGGCCACACCAGCACTGCCGCGTGAGCCCATATTGCCGCTACCGCGTGAGCCTACGTGTCCATTGCCACGAGAGCGGGTTCCTGTTGTGCCGACATGAGAGCCAGCGTTACCGTATTCGCCACGTGCCGAGATGCCACTGCGGTGGTTTCCACCGGTGCCGACATGAGAGCGACCGTTGCGATTTTGTCCCAATCCAGCACGAGAGCCGATGCCATAGCCGTGTCCACGTGAGTGGCCCTTGCCCCAATCGGCATAGTGGTGACCATAGTTGCCATGCCAGCCCCAATTGTGGCCATACCAGCCCCAACCGTGATTCCAGCCCCAATAAGAAGTATGCCAGGGACGATAGCCCCAATAATTCCAGCCCCAAAGACTGGGACCATACCAGCTGTAGTGCCAAGGAGAATACCATGAGTACCAGGGATCATACCAGCTGGAGTACCAGGGGTAATACAAACCCGTGTACCAGGGATAGTAGGATGAAGCCCAACCGTAGGAAGCGCCGTAACCCCAGTCACTGCCGACAATCAGGTTAATCGTGGGTGACTCGTCGTAGTAGAGTTCTACCAATTCATCGTCGTCGCTGAGGATGACAATGTCAGGGTTGTAGAAACGCTCAATGCGGCGGGTGTTGGCAAATGCCTCATCCTCCTCATAGATTGTGTCGCCGTCAAGTGTAACGGCATAGTCGGGCTCGTAAGCGCCGCGACGGTTGTACTCGTCCTCATCGCGTTCAAGGCTGTAGTTGCCCTTTGCAGCAGCTTTGTACTTCTCGGGCACTTCGCCATAGACGGCAACCGTCTTGGTCGGGGCTTTGGCCTTGACCACGGTAACTTCCTTAGATTTTGATGAGGCATCATAATAGATGTCATCATAATCCTGGGCTTGAACAAGTGGCGAGGTAGCCAATGCGATCAGGCCCATCAATGCAAAAACACGGTACTTCATAATTTCCATTACGTTTAAAAAATTGTTATTAACTATTTCTGTCTTTTAGACTTAATTGGTTTTGAAAAGTTTAAGAAACTATTCTGAATTTCTTTGAAAAACTTTAATCCTTTTTGAAAAACGGTGCAAGTTATAATGCAAAATGTTGCCATTGCGAATATTTTAGCAAAAAAATGCTAAAAGCAGGCAAATTTAACGATTCGGCACCGATGTCAAAGCAAAAACCGTGCCAAAAGAGGCTTTAGGCTTTAGGTATTAGGCTTTAGGTGGCGGTTGTTTGAAAATTGATTATCTTTGCGGTTGATTATGGGACGTGAGAGGATATTCAGGTTCAAACAGTTTGCAGTGGTGAACGACCGCACGGCAATGAAGGTGGGTACCGACGGGGTGTTACTGGGCGCGTGGTGTCCAGTCGCAGACGTCAACCGCGTGCTTGACGTGGGCACGGGCTGCGGCGTAATTGCCTTGATGATTGCCCAACGCAGCTCTATCGCCATGATTGACGCCATCGACATTGACCATGACAGTATCGAAGAGGCGGCGTTTAATTTCTGTCATTCGCCCTGGGGTGAGCGGCTGAATGCCATTGAGGGGGATTTCAACGAACTGCGTGACAGCGAGGGCTATGACTTGATTGTGTCTAACCCACCCTACTTCACCAACGGTGTGTTGCCCACCGGCGACAGCCGTACTACCGCCCGCCACACCGCCTCGCTCTCTTATCGCCAACTTATCGAGGGAGCAAGCCGATTGCTGGCTGCTGACGGCATCCTCGCGTTCATCTCACCGACCGATGCCGAGAGCAACATTCTCGAGGCCGCCACATTCGCCTCGCTGCCAGTGAGGCAGATGACCCGCGTCATTCCCGTGGAAGGGGCCGAGGCCAAAAGGACGCTGTGGCTGCTATCCAAACGCGATATTCCCTACCGCGAGGACATACTCACCATCGCCCACAGTGACGGCAGTTTCACCCGCGAATACATCGATCTGACCCAAGCCTTTTATCTAAAGATGTAAGTTACTGAGACATATTTACTCGATGAAAAAACAAAAGTCCCGAGACAAGATGTCGATCGGGACCTATATGTTCTGTGTCTAGTGATGCTTCGTCAGCAGTTCGGCACAAAAATTAATTGTTTTATTATTAAGAAAAAGTCAGTTTTATTCGTTTGAAGCGGTTAAAAACTTCATCGAAGTCAATATAAAGACTCATCAAAATATAAAAAGTTTAATCACATACTTAGTTTTAATATTTGTTAACATTTCCTGTCTGTACCATTGCATCTTATCCCCATAAATGGGGATATATTATTAAATAAATACATCAAAAAAAGGGATTGTAGTGTTTGTAGCACTGCAGTAATTTTGCAAAATAGAATAATCTATCAAAACGACATGAATAAAAACAACGATAAAACAAACAATGATGTCCCCCGCCTGCTTGACAATGAACCTGTTGGCACTACCGTCCAGGTGGTGCGTGTGATGGGTGACGGTGCCTTCCGTCAACGTTTGCTGGAAATGGGGTTTGTGCGTGGTGCTAAAGTTACCGTGCTGAAGAACGCTCCCCTGCTTGATCCTGTGGAGTACATGATCATGGGGTCACACATCTCGCTGCGCCACAGCGAGGCTACACAGGTTGAAGTGACCGACGAGGAAGCGGACTTCTGCGACATGGAAGATTCATTCCATGGCATTGTCGAGACCACAGTGAGCGGTGTTGACCCGATGGCTGATAATGTGTTGCGCGTCGTGCTTGTGGGTAACCCCAACTGCGGCAAGACCTCATTATTTAACCAGGTGACCGGAGCCAAGGAGAAGGTGGGCAACTATGGCGGCGTGACCGTCGACAGCAAGGAAGGCTGGTTCACCATCGATGGCCGCAAAGTACAGCTGGTGGATTTGCCTGGCACCTACTCGCTGACGGAATACTCTCCCGAGGAGATGTATGTGCGCACCTACATCCGCGACAACCACCCCGACGCCATCCTCAACATTGTTGACGCCGGCAACCTGGAACGCAATCTTTACCT
Organism: Sodaliphilus sp.; assembly: GCA_036795635.1. GTDB lineage: Bacteria > Bacteroidota > Bacteroidia > Bacteroidales > Muribaculaceae > Sodaliphilus. The sequence continues at coordinate 8,380 of DAIREJ010000052.1, read as the reverse complement.
CACCACCCAGGTGATGGACATGAACATCCCCATCGTCATTGCCTTGAACATGTGGGACGAACTCGAGAAAAGCGGTGATAAACTGGACATCGAAATGATGAGCCGTCTGCTGGGTGCACGCATGGTGCCCATGACCGCATTTAACGGGCGTGGAGTGAAGGATGTGCTGAAAGCGACAATCGAAGCCATTGACGAGAGCGAACAGGAAACTCACCACCACAATGTGAACTATGGCACCCTCATCGAGGACTGCCTCAAGGAATTGGGAGAGATGTACCCCACTCTGGACCGTTACACCGTACTTAAAATCATCGAGAACGACCAGCACGCCATGAAATTGCTGGAGGACCAAGAAAATGCCGAACAAGTCAAAGAGAAGGCTGCCGAAATGCGTCAACGCATCGAACGCGACTATAATGATGACATTGTGAGCATAATTACCGACTTGAAATACGGCTTTGTGCGCGGTGCCCTTGCCGAAACGCTCACCGCCAACCCCGAGCGGGCCGTAGGCGAGACCAAACCTGGTTACTCACTGGACCGCCTGCTGACC
>DAIREJ010000052.1:0-7807 GCA_036795635.1 Sodaliphilus sp. | reverse complement strand
AACGGAATCGGTTGGCTGGGCGAATGGATCGGCGGCACCATGCCCGACGGCATCTTGCGTGATCTGATTGTTGATGGCATCATCGGCGGTGTGGGCGGTGTACTCGTGTTCCTGCCCCAAATTCTGATTCTGTTCTTCTTCATCTCGCTGCTCGAGGACAGCGGTTATATGGCGCGTGCCGCGTTTATCGTTGACCGCATCATGCACCGCGTGGGTTTGCACGGCAAGTCATTCATTCCCTACCTGATAGGCTTTGGGTGCGGTGTTCCCGCCATCATGGCAACACGCACATTGGAGAATCGCCGCGACCGTCTGGTGACAATCCTCACCGTTCCCTTCATGTCGTGTTCGGCCCGCCTGCCGGCCTACCTGTTGCTAGTAGCCGCATTCTTCACCGCCAAACAGGGATTGATCCTGATGAGCATCTATCTGGTGGGCATTTTTGTTGCTGCCATCACTGCCATCGTGTTGAGCAAGACACTGCTCAAGCATGACAAAACGCAGTTCGTGATGGAACTGCCTCCCTATCGTCGTCCCACAGCCCGTAACGCGACCATCCACATGTGGAGCAAGGGCAAACAGTACCTGCAGAAGATGGCAACGGTCATACTCGCGGCCTCGATTATCGTCTGGGCGTTGGGGTACTTCCCCCGTCATGAGGGACAGACACCACAAGAGCAGATTGAAAATTCCTACATGGGCAAGATGGGCAAGGCGATTGAACCCGTTGTCGAGCCGCTGGGCTTCAACTGGCAGATGGGTGTGAGCGTGCTGACGGGTGCCGCTGCCAAGGAGATTGTCGTCTCGACCATGGGAGTGCTCTACACCGGTGAAGCCGATGCCGACGAGGAAAGCGCATCACTCAAAGAGAAGCTGCAGAACGCGACCAAGGCGAATGGTGAACATGTCTTTAACCCGATCGTCGCCTACTCGTTCATGCTGTTCATCCTGCTGTACTTCCCGTGCATCGCGGCACTTGTCGCCATCAAACGCGAGGCTGGAACTAAATGGATGATTTTTGAAATCTTCTACACCACTGGAGTGGCATGGCTCGTGTCATTCATCTTCTACCAAGTGGCAAGAGCTTTATTATAAGTTATAAGTTAGGAGTTAGGAATTAGAAGTTAGGAGTTTATGACAACCTCTGCATTGATACAGACAATAGTGGTGCTGGGCATCGTGGCCGTGGCACTGGTGTTTGTCTTGCGCCGCGTGATCAAGATGACGCGCGGCAAAGGCGGCGACTGTGGCTGTGGCTGCGGCTGCGGCAACAACTCCAAATGCAAAAATGAAAAAAGTCACTGATCAAGTGACTTGAAAACGCTTGCAGTGACTTGTGGGTCTTGTGGGTTAGCCGAAGAGGTGGCGGAAGGCGTCCTCGACGCGGGACACTTCTACGACCTTGATGGTCCAGGTGTCACGTTTCACGCCCTTGAGATTGTTTTTGGGAATGATGATGGTGTTGAAACCCAGTTTCTGCGCTTCGGTGACCCGCTGCTCGCAACGCGTGACCTGACGAATCTCACCCGAAAGTCCCACCTCGCCGGCGAAGCACACATCAGTATTGATTGCCATATCCACGTTAGACGACAAAATGGCGCTAATAATCGCCAAATCCAGGGCGGGGTCATTGACCTTGATGCCTCCGACGATGTTCAGGAATACATCCTTCTGCGCCAACTTGAAGCCTAAGCGTTTCTCAAGCACAGCGAGCAACATATTCATGCGTCGTTGATCAAAGCCGGTTACCGAGCGCTGTGCAGTGCCATAGGCTGCCGTGCTGACCAACGCCTGCACCTCGATAAGGAAAGGCCTCATGCCGTCGATGGTCACGCCGATGGCCGTGCCCGAGAGTTCAGCGTCGCGGTCACTGAGCAACAACTCACTGGGATTGGTCACTTCACGCAAGCCGTCCTCCTTCATCTCGTATATGCCGATTTCATTGGTATTGCCGAAGCGGTTTTTTATCGGACGCAAAATACGGTACAGGTAGTTGCGGTCGCCCTCGAACTGGATGACAGCGTCAACGATGTGCTCCAGAACCTTTGGACCAGCGATGCTGCCTTCCTTGTTGATGTGTCCGATGAGGATGACTGGGGTATAAGTCTCCTTGGCATAGCGCTGGAAAGCGGCGGCACATTCCCTCACCTGCGTCACACTGCCTGGGGCGCTCTCCAACTGGTCGCTGGCTATGGTCTGGATAGAATCCACGATAATCAGGCCAGGTTGGAAAGAGCGGATACTGTTGAAGATATTATCCAGCGAAGTCTCACACAGCAGGTAACACTCGCAGTCCATGCGTCCGCCAGCAATGCGGTCGGCTCGCATGCGAAGCTGCTGTGGACTCTCCTCGCCCGAGACGTACAGCACACGACGCGAACGGATGCGCAACACGTTCTGCAAAACCAATGTAGACTTACCGATTCCCGGCTCACCGCCCAGCAAGACAATGCTGCCCGGTACGAGACCGCCGCCCAGCACACGGTTAAGCTCGCCACTGGGGAGATTGATGCGTGGCTGGTCCTCGGCACGGATTTCGGAAATTTTGAGTGGTTCCTGTGACCGTCGTTCATCACGGCCTTCAGGTGTGTACCGAGAGTGTGCGGTCTTGGGAGCTTTGGGTTCTTCGATATAGGTGTTCCACTCGCCGCAAGCGGGGCATTTGCCAAGCCACTTGGGTGACTCGTTGCCGCAATTCTTGCAGAAAAAGGTGGTTTTATTGGCTGGCATGATGAACTGGATTTAATGATTATCTCCTGAAGAACTCGCTAATGGTGATGGCCGCGGCAACACCGACATTGAGAGATTCGCTGCCTGCGGTAGGAGCCTTGGGGATGAGTAAGCGGTGATTAACGTGTTTGGCGACCTTGGCACTGATGCCCTGTCCCTCATTGCCGAAGATGACAAAGCCTGTTTTGCCCAAGACGCTGCCGTAGATATCCTTGCCATCAAGGAAGGTGCCATAGACGGGCAAGTCGGGGTACTGTTCTAACAAGTCCACCAAATCGCCATAATGCACCTTGACACGGGCGATGGCGCCCATGGTGGCCTGCACCACCTTGTGGTTATAGACATCGACGGTTGTACGGCTGGCAAAGATGTCGCGGATGCCGAACCAATCGGCAAGGCGTATAATTGTACCCAAATTGCCAGGATCCTGAATGTTGTCAAGGACAATGCTTAAGCTCTTGGCGACGCGCTCATTGTCGATGATGTCCACTGGCTTCTCATAGACAGCGATAACATCGCTGGGGGTATCAAACTGCGAGATGCGCGCCATCTGCTGACTGTTAGCAAAAACTATCTTGTCATAGTGCTCGGCGGTGCCGCACTGGTCATACCAGGAGCGCTTGGCGATAAGCCAGCGGCAGTTGAAGTGTTGCCACGTGTCACGGACGCACTTGGTGCCCTCGGCGACAAACAAGCCCTCATCGTCACGGTATTTCTTGGCAGCAAGGCTGCGGACAACCTTGAGTATGCCGTTATTCATGTCCATCATAAGGCAGACTCGCGTTCGGTTACCAATTGATTAAAGCGCAGTAGAATCGTACAGAACTCCTCACTCAAGCGCTCGATGACCGGCTGGGTGATTTCGTTAGGCACCTCATCGACCGCCGAGGAGATAGAACCCGCAATGGCCGCAATCGTATCGGCATCGCCCGCCAAAGCCACCGACAGACGTACCACGTCCTCGTAGTCCTTGCCCTCCAGGAAGCATGTAATGGCCTCGGGGACCGTGCGTTGGCAAGTCTCATCAAAGGCGAACGTGGGGCGGATTTCCTCAAGGGTGCGAGAAAGGTCATAGCCAAACGTTTTCATCACATATTCACGGATTTCGCGCTTGGTTTTGCCTTGACGTGCCAAATATATAGCGGCGGCTGTGGCTTGTGCACCCTTGATACCCTCGGGGTGGTTGTGAGTCACCTCGGCCGAAACCTGTGCGAGTTCCAAGGCTTCGTCAAGCGTTTTTGCATAGTATCCCACAGGGCTCACGCGCATTGCCGACCCGTTGCCGAAAGAGTTGTAGGGCTGGGGGTCACTATCATGAATCCAATGGGCAAAACGACCTCCGTATCCCCTGTCAGGATACTTCCAGCAAAAGTCCAGCATGATGCCGACCAGTTTCTCGTGAGTGTGCCGAGGGTCTTCCAAAAGCCACAGCGCATTGGCCATGGTGAGCACAGTGTCATCGGTAAAAGTGCTCTTAGGCGTGAACAAATCAAAATCATGATCCCTTGTCGGGTTAAACTCATAGGCCGACCCGATGACGTCGCCGGCAATGGCTCCGATAATACCTTTCATATTATTTGATGTTTTTAGATGACAAATTTACAACTATTTCACCAATCGCAACGCACATGGCGCTACAATTATTATCAAGATGCCCAAGGGATGAGATACTGGCTGCCATGGTGAGGGGCAGTGCAGGCAGGTTGCATCGCGGGAACGGCACTGCGCATCGAAGCAAGGGCTGAGACATCGCGCCATCCCTGCGTGCAATTACGCACTGTGAGCACCGCTACTCCTGCAAAACGACCTGCCAGGTCGAGCATGGCACGCTTGATGGTCTCCATGCTTGAGAAACCGGTGGCGTTGATGGTAGCGAGACGGCGCCCATTGCACTCGAGCGACGCACAAATCCTGTCGTCACTATTCACGTTGTTGGTCATAATCTTTTCCATTGTCATATCCTCCATTATTTGTTTGACAATGCAAAATTAGACCGGCATGGTGCCAAAATTAGGCACTATAACGCAAAAATAGCAAAAAAAGGAAGCACCACACTGTGATGCCTCCCCTTTCCATAGAATAAAACCCCTTTTGTTTATGTTAAATCGTTATTAGAAGTATCTTATTCTAAATGTGCCAGCTACTACTGGATTGCTGAAAACATCGCACTGATAGCGTCAACTGCGCCATTGATGTAGGCGTAGATGCAGCTGATAAGACCGATGAAAATAACACCTACCACACACAAAATGAGACCCAGACGCTCGGTCCAGTGGCTCTTGATGGTGGGAATCACGCAGTCGTCCTGACGCAAGAACATCGCCTTGACCACCAGCAGGTAGTAGTACAATGATATGATGGTGTTAACCAACGCGATGAGCACCAGTACATAGATGGCGATGGAGCCCTGATGGCAAGCGCCCACAAAGATGAAGAACTTGCTGAAGAAGCCCGCAAACGGAGGGATACCACCGAGTGAGAACATCGCCAGCATCATCGTGAAGGCGAGCCAGGGATTCGTCTTGAACAAGCCGTTGTAATCGTCCATGGTCACCCTACCCGTCTGGCGCTCGATAGCGGCAATCACGCCGAAGGCGGCAAGGTTGCTGAAGATGTAAACCAGCACATAGTAGATCATTGAAGACATACCCATCACATTGACGGCAATGATGCCGAGCATGATGTAGCCAGCCTGGGAAATCGACGAGAACGCCAAGAAGCGCTTAAGGTTGCGCTGACGGATGGCAAACAGGTTACCCAAGGTGATGGTGAGCACGATGACGGCATAAAGCATCCACTCCCATACCTGAGAGTAGGCAGCGCCAAACACCTGCACCAGAATCACCAAGAACGAGAACGCGGCAGCGCCCTTGCTGATAACCGACAAGTAGCTGGTCACAGCCGTGGGAGCACCCTGGTAAACGTCAGCAGTCCAAAGGTGGAAGGGCACGAGCGAGATCTTGAAGCCCACACCGGCGATGACAAATGCCAAAGCAGCGATGAGGAGTGCCGAGTGGTTGCCGATGAGCATGGTGGCAATGTCCCTGAAATAGAGAGAGCCGCTCATGCCATAAACGAAGGAGATACCCAGCAGGAAAATTGCCGAAGAGAAGATGGCGGTGAAGATGTACTTGGCCGCCGCTTCGTGGGACTCATAGTGACGTTTTTCGAAAGCGGCAAGTGCAGCGATAGGCAACGAAGCAGTCTCCAAACCGATAACAAACAACAGGAAATGACGTGCTGAAATCATCAGGAACATGCCAAACAGCGTCAACAGCGTCAACTCATAGAATTCACCACGGCGCACGCTGACGAAGTCACTGTTGGTCCATTTCACGGCCTGCAGAAGTACCAAAACGGCACCCACGTTGAGGATGTTCTTCATCACCCATGTGGGAGCGTTGGACTCGAACATACCGCCAAACGCCTCGCCGACAGCTGCCGGATAGCAGAAACAGTATATCGTGTAGAGCGCCGTCATAATGACCGTAAACACGGGCAGATAACGTTGCATGCGCTCAGGCATGAAAGTGTCATAGATGAAAACTAACAGGAAAACCAGAATCAAGCCGATCTCCTGCGGCATCAATAAGAACTGTGAATAATCCATCATATCTTAATTATTGCATTTTATCAGGTTAAACACTTTCATCACATCACACTGGGAAGAGCGGCCTGCAACGCCTCGACAACAGGGTTGAAGCTGCTCTTGATAATGTCAATAAAGAAGTTGGGGAAGCAACCGATGGCCGCCACAGCGAGAATCAGTGTCGCGGTGGAAAGGCGCTCCTCCCATGTAGCGTCGGTCAAGGTGCGGTGGTGCTCATCCTGCACCTCGCCAAAGAGCAACTTGGCCACAACACGCAGGATGTAAACCGCAGTCACAACAATCGACGTTGTCGCGATGATGGTGAGCACGCGGTGGAAGGTGTCGGTGTGCTGGAACGAACCGAAGAAGATGGTCATCTCGGCCGCGAAGCCACTCAGATAAGGCAAACCCAACGAAGCCAGACCAGCAATCACGTAGCCCACACCTAGGTAAGGCATGATGTGCATCATACCGCCCATGTCGCGAATATCACGCGTGTGGGTGCGACCGTAGATCATACCGATGAGGGCAAAGAAGAGGGCCGTCATCAGACCATGGGAAAGCATCTGCAATACCGCACCAGTCATCGCTGTCGTATTGAACATGAGGATAGCGAACAGCACCATACCACAGTGGCTGACCGACGAGTAAGCGTTGATGTACTTGAGGTCGGTCTGTACGCAGGCACTCAACGCGCCATAGACGATGCTGAAGCCCGTCAACAGCAGGAAAATCCATGCCAGCTGGTTGGCTGCGAACGGCATCAGATAGATGGCGATGCGGAAACAGCCATAGCCACCAAGCTTCATCAGCACACCGGCGTGGAGCATCGACACCGCCGTGGGCGCCGAGGCATGACCGTCGGGAGACCATGTGTGGAACGGGAACATGGCACCGAGGACGCCGAAGCCGACAAAGGTCAGCGGGAAGAGGACATACTGCCAACTGTGGGGAATGGCATCGTTATGCGCGATGTCCAGGATGTTCATCGTCAAAGCCTGACCCTCGGGTGCCGAGTGGAAATAGATGCCAATGAGGCCTAGCATCAGGAATGCCGAACCACCCATCAGCATCAGCGTCAGTTTCATGGCGCTGTAGTTCTTGTTGCCGCTACCCCAAACACCAATCAGCAGGTACATGGGAATCAGAGCGACCTCATAGAACATGAACATCGTGAACAGGTCGATCGAGATAAAGAAACCGAACACACCCGTGGACAACAGGAAGAACCACATGAAGAACTGCTTGGGCAGCGGATTCATCTTCCACGAGGCGAATACACCGGCAAACACAATGAATGCCGACAGCAATATCATCACAACGCTCACACCATCCACGCCCAATGCTAGATGGACATTGAACGGTGCATACCACATCACGTCGCTGCGCAGAATCATCTCACTGGTGTCTCCACCAGCGCGCGTGTCAAGGAAAATCTTAACGAGCATGGCAGCAAGCACCATGAGCACGCTGGCACCGATAACAGCA
>DAIREJ010000051.1:0-14171 GCA_036795635.1 Sodaliphilus sp. | reverse complement strand
GTTGACACCCGCAAGAAGAAATACTGCCGTTTCAAACGCAGCGGTATCAAGTACATCGACTACAAGGATCCCGAATTCTTGAAGAAGTTCCTCAACGAGCAAGGCAAGATCCTGCCCCGCCGCATCACCGGTACTTCGCTGAAGTTCCAGCGCCGCGTGGCCAAGGCCGTTAAGCGTGCCCGTCATCTGGCATTGCTGCCCTATGTGACCGACTTGATGAAATAATGAACCTGATTACACAAAGGAGGAAACAATTATGAAGATTATTTTGAAAGAAGATATCGTCAATCTTGGTTTCAAGAACGACGTTGTGGAAGTGAAGAACGGCTACGGTCGCAACTATCTCATTCCCCAGGGCAAGGCCATCCTGGCAACGCCCAGTGCATTGAAGGTTCATGCCGAGAACCTGCGTCAGCAGGCTCACAAGCTGGCAAAGGTGAAAGCCGATGCCGAGGAGGCTGCCAAGGCATTTGAGGGTGTATCCCTGACTATCCCCGTTAAGGTGAGCCCCACGGGAACCATCTACGGTAGTGTTGGCGCTGCTCAGGTACATGAGGCTCTGCTCGCCGCTGGTCACAATGTTGACCGCAAGATCGTGAGCGTTCACGAGAGCATCAAGACCCCGGGCAAGTACACCGGTATCGTTCGCCTGCACAAGGAAGTTGCTGTTGAGATCCCCTTCGAGGTGATTGCCGAGAACGCCGAGGAGCTGGCCGCCGAGCGTGCTGCCCGCAAGGCTGAGGAGGCTGCTCACCAGGCTGCTCTGGCTGCTGCAAAGGCTGCCGAGGAAGGTGCCGAAGAAGGCGCTGAGGAGGTTGCCGATGAGGCTGCTGAGCGTGGCACTGCAACAGAGTATGGTGTTGCACATCGCCGTGATGCCGCTGAGGCCGAAGAGGCTCCTGCTGCAGAGTAATAAAACAACATGCATAGATGAAAACACCGGTCCTCTCCACATGGCCGGTGTTTTTTAATGCCCTCATCCAGAAAATCCAATCAACTAACAACAGTTATGGTTAAACACATTGTCATGTTCAAGCTCAAGGGCGACGACCAGTTGAGGCGAGAAATCGCATTGCGCTTCAAGGCCGCCCTGGATGCTCTGCCCGAGCAAATCGACGTGCTGCAAAGCATCGAGACTGCCATCAATGAAAATCCTGCCGAGGATTGGGATATCGTTCTCACTGCCATCGTTCCCACGATGGCCGATGTGGCTGTCTATGCCAAGCATCCTGCCCACGTGGCCGCTGCATCCATCATCAAGGAGGCGAAGGAATCGCGCGCGTGCGTGGACTACAATTGCTGATGCCCTGTCGGCTCCATTTTTGAGAGAGTCTCAGGCACGAAATGATAAGGACAGGATCCCATGTCGGGGTCCTGTCCTTGTGATTTAGGATTAAGATTACAATCTCTCAATGATTACTCAACTACCTGCTTGGTAGCAGTGTAGGTAATCTTGCTCATGTCATCAGCAGTGGGATCAAAGGTGATCACGAAGTTGTACATGCCGGGCTCGGTGATCTCTGCCCACCAGTTGCTTGAGGGCCATGCGCTGTTGTCCCATGAGTGGTCTTCAACGACCTTGAACTCGATGGTGGCATATTCGGTAAACTCGACATTCTCCTTGGTCCAGGTGTAGATACCGTCATTGCCTTTCACCATGTCATTGGCCTCGTCAGCGGGATTCCAATTGCTGCCGAAGAGGTTCTCGGTACCTGCAACGGTGTAAACGTGCTCAACAACGGGTTCAGCGGGCCAAGTGCCGTAAACCAGGTAGTTAATCAGAGCGGACAAGTCATCCATGGTGACGGCGGTGCTTCCAAGGTCATCACAGATAGCGGCGCCAGCACTAACCGGGGTACCATATACCAGATAGCTGATCATTGCGGACAGGTCATCCATACCAACAACGCCGTTACCATCAGCATCACCACGAACTGCGACGCGCTTGGTAGCAGTGAAGGTAATCTTGTTCATGTCCTCGGCAGCGGGGTTGAAGGTGATGACAACGTCATAAACACCAGCATCCTCACACTTCCAGTACCAGTCGCTTGAGGGCCATGCATAGGTCCAACCATGGTCTTGAACGACCTTGAACTTAACTGTTGCAGCTTCGGTAAATTCAACATTCTCCTTGGCCCAGGTGTAGATGCCATCCTCGCCCTTGGTCATATTGTTGTCCTCGTTGGCGGGATCCCAGCCGGTACCGAACAGGTTGGCGGGTCCGGCAACAGTGTAAACGTGCTCAACGGGAGTGATGTCACCAGTCTTGGTGAGCGTGCAGGTGATGCGGTCAGCATCCTCGGCCTCGGGATTGAAAGTGATCAGGATGGTGTAGATGCCTTCCTCGGCAACGTTGGCAACCCAGTTGTTCATGCCAATGGGCCACTCATAAATTGCGTAGTCATGGTTGCCGACAACCTTGAACTCGAAGTTGCCGTACAGGGTAACGTTCTCCTTGGTCCAGGTGTAAACACCATCGGTCAGGATCATGTCGTTGGTGGTGTCAGCGGGAGCCCAGTTGCTGCCGAAGATCGACTCGGGACCCACAACGGTGTAAACCATCTCAACGGGAGGTTCCTCGCCCTGCTTGGTGGCAGTGAAATTCACCTCAAAATTCTCGGGATTGAAAGTGATGGTCAGGTCATAAACACCGTCGGCAGGGCAGGTGTATTCATAGTTATTCTCCGGCCAGCAAGTATCCCAGTTGCTGTTCTTCACCACTTTGAACTCGATGGTGTCACCCTCGGCGAGTTCAACATTTGCCTTGGTCCAGGTGTAGAGACCATCAACCAAAGCCATGGTGTTGGGAGCATAGTCCTCATTCCACTCGTCACCGAAAATCTCCATGGGATAACCAGCAACGATGTAGTAGTCAGGAACGATAACAGTAGGAGTAGCTTCGAAGGTGATCGCCTCGGTCTCAGGGTTGAAAGTGATGGTTACATCATAGGTGCCATTCTCCTCGATGTTTGCAACATAGTTTTCGGAAGGCCAAGCGTTGGCACCGTTGTTCCAGTTGTGATCCATAACAACCTTAAACTCGATCTCACCAGCGGTCAACTCAACATTGTCCTTGTTCCAAGTGTACAAACCATTGGTCAAGGTCATGTCATTGCTGGTGTCGGTGGGATCCCACTCGCTGCCAAACAGCGTAGTGTTGTTGCCTGCAACTGTGTAGGTGTGCTCCACGATGATGGGATCCTCAATCTCCTGAATCAGAGTCAAGGTGCAAGTCTCCGTTTCGGTCTCGGGAACGAAGGTGAAAGCAACGTCGTAGTAGCCATGCTTTTCAACAGGCTTGCTCAGGTTGGAACTACCATGGGGATACTCATAAATACCATAGTCGTGGTTACCAATAAACTTGTACTCGAAGTTGCCCATTTGAAGTTCCAGATTCTGCTTGTTCAATGTGTAAACACCGTTAGCAAGAGTCATGATGTCATCGGCGCTGTTCACATTCCAACCATTAAAGTCACCCACCACAGAATAGGTGGTAATCTCGATGGGAGCTACATAGCCAGCAACCATGAATTTTGAGTCATTGGCGTTATAAGTTATGGTGTAAGTCTCGCCCTTAGTCACCATGAACTTGTATGCGCCATTGTTACCCCCAGCCTTCTGGGTGTTGGTCCACTGTCCAGCAGTTACATCAACATCACCGGCAGTCGGACCTATACGATAGTTGCCGTTGAAGTCATCCCAAGTTGAGCCTTGTCCATCTGCAAAGACGAAATAAACTGCAGCATATCCTGCATCAGAAGGAATGGCCATGTTGTAGGTATATACACCTGTACCATCATCGGTCATTTCATTACCACCATTGTAGGTCCAACCGCCCAGAGCGTTGTCACCCACAATGTAGATTGCCGCGTTGGCGTTAAGGCCAATGAGGGCAATCATCATAGATAAAATTAACGTTAATTTCTTCATGATTGAATAATGATTATTAAAAATTAAACATGTGAATAAGTTGGTTTGTTCATTTACCTGAAACTTTTAAAGTCGCTCAAAATTACAACTATTTTTGACAAACACATTATTTATAAATAGATTTTTCTTCAAATTGTTGCGCAATCGTTTGCGCAAGCAGAATGGAGGAATGGATGGAGTTAGAAATTGGGGATATCAGATGGGGGTGGCGATGAGTTCAAAAGGGAGGGCTTGGGTAATGCGCACTTGGGTGAACTCACCGATGGCGAGGGGTTTATCTTTGGCAATGAGGACTTCAGGATCCACTTCGGGGCTGTCCCACTGGGTGCGACCGATGTAATAGTCCTCTTCCTCACGATCCACGATGACGCGCAGGGTCTGTCCCACTTTTTGCTCTTGAATGTCAAGCGAGATGCTTTCCTGAAGCGCCATGAGGCGTTGCAAGCGGTCCTGCTTTACATCTTGAGGGGTATCATCGGTGAGATGTTCGGCTGCCCATGTGCCGGCCTCCTCGCTGTAGGAAAAGGCCCCCATGCGCTCAAAGCGTGCGTCACGCACAAAGCCCATCAACTCGTCGAACTCTTGCTCTCCCTCACCGGGGAAGCCCACCATGAGGGTGGTGCGGATGTGAATGCCCGGCCCCTCGCGGCGCAGACGAGCCAGCAGGTCGAGTGTTTCTTGATGTGTGATGTGACGGCGCATGTTGGTCAGCACCTTGTCGCTGATGTGTTGCAGGGCGATGTCAAGGTAACTGCACACGTTATTGCGATTAGCCATCACAGGCAGGATGTCATAGGGAAACTGTGTGGGATAAGCATAGTGCAGACGTATCCACTCCACTCCCTCGATATCGGCCATGCGGTCAATGAGTTCGGGCAACAGCATGCGACCCTCCAAATCAAGACCGTAGGATGACAAATCCTGGGCAATGACATTGAATTCCTTGACACCCTGCGCGGCCAACCGTCTCACCTCGTCAAGCAGCAACGGCATGGGAATGGAGGTGTGTCGTCCTGTCATGAGCGGAATTGCGCAGAAAGCACAAAAGCGATTGCAGCCCTCGGAAATTTTGAGATAGCAGTAGTGGTTGGGGGTGGTCAAGCAGCGTTCGTTGGAAAGGTCGTCACGATAAGCATGACCCATATCGTCGAGCATCCCTTTCCAGTCAAACTTACCATAGAAGCGGTCCACCTCAGGCAGAGAGTCAACCAAGTCTGCCCGAAAACGCTCGGCAAGACATCCCATGACGAACAGGTTGCGGATGCGTCCTTGACGCTTGGCCTCGCCCAACCGCAGGATGGTGTCGATTGACTCCTGTTGAGCATCGGCAATAAAGCCGCATGTGTTGACCACGACGGTTTCGCCGTCGATGCGGTCGGCATTGTGCGACACCTTATAGCCCGCCGCCTGGAATTGGCGCATCAAGTGTTCACTGTCCACAAGATTCTTGGAACAGCCTAGCGAGATGATGTCGATTTTGTTTTTCCTCATGGGCGGGTTTACTGGACGGGGGGCGGGTTTGGTTAGTTGTCGTTGTTGACGCCGAAGAGGGACTTGACGAATTCGCGCTTGTTGAAAATCTGCAGGTCGGTCATCTGCTCACCCAGACCAATGTACTTGACGGGAATTTGGAACTGGTCGCTCACACCGATGACTACCCCACCCTTGGCGGTGCCATCCAACTTGGTGATAGCCAGTGCGTTGACCTCGGTCGCAGCAGAGAATTGTTTTGCCTGCTCAAAGGCATTTTGTCCCGTTGAGCCGTCCAACACGAGCAACACTTCCTGCGGTGCATCGGGCAGCACCTTGCGCATGGTATTCTTGATTTTGGTTAACTGATTCATCAGGCTGATGTTGTTGTGCAAGCGTCCAGCGGTATCGATAATGACCACATCGGCATTCTGAGCCTTGGCGCTCTGAACGGCGTCATAGGCGACGGCAGCCGGGTCGGTGCCCATCTTGTGCTTGATGACGGGAACGCCCACGCGGTTGCCCCAAATCTCCAACTGCTCGTCGGCAGCGGCACGATAGGTATCGGCAGCACCCAGCACCACCTTGTTACCTGCCTGCTTGAACTGGTAGGCCAGCTTGCCGATGGTGGTGGTCTTGCCCACACCGTTCACGCCCACGACCATGATGACATAGGGCTTGCTATCCTCGGGGACGGTGAAGTCCTCAAGTTCAGCATTGTTGTTATCGGCGAGCATTTGTGAGATTTCGTCACACAGCAATTCGTTCAGTTCCTCGGTGCCCACATATTTGTCGCGGGCTACGCGTTCCTGCAGCCGGTCGATGATTTTCACCGTGGTATCCACGCCGACGTCACTGGTGACGAAAACTTCTTCCAAATTATCGAGCACATCGTCGTCAACGGTCGATTTTCCGGCAACGGCATGTTTTATCTTCTCAAATACACCCTGCTTGGTCTTCTCTAATCCTTTATCGAGTGTTTCCTTCTTCTCGCGTGAGAATAACTTATTGAACAATCCCATAATGGTTCATTTTATGATTGATGAATTTGTGCGCAAAGGTACACATTTTTTATCACAATTGTCATTAAAATAATCCCATGAAAGATAATATCGGTGAAAAGATGGATAATTTCATTATCTTTGCAGAGATAATCATGATAAGAAAGCTATGAAACATTTCTATATCATCATGTTGCTGGTGCTGCTGGCTGCTTGCGGCTCCAAGCAGCAGGAACAACCTGCCGAGCCATCGGCACTGGAGCAGGAAATGACAGCACTCTATAGCGAGAATAAGGTCATTGAGGGTGAATATCCCGACTCGCTTGCAGTGGAGGGTGCCAACGGCATTTTTGTAGGTGAACGGGATGAAAATCTGTTGGCCTTCAAGGGCATCCCCTATGCCATCCAGCCCACGGGAAAAGAACGGTGGCAGGTTTCCAAACCAGAGCCTGATAGCCGACTTGTGCGTGAGGCCAAATATTTCGGGCACAGCGCCATCCAACAACGCAGCCCCGTGAATGCCGCCTCGCTCTATCCACAGGGCGAGGACTGCCTGACGTTGAACATCTGGACGGCAGCCCAAGGGATGCGTACTGCTCACCGTCCTGTGATAGTGTGGATTCACGGCGGCTCTTATGTGAGCAACGGCACTGTGAATCCCCGCAACTGGGGTGACCAGTTTGTCAAGGTGCATCCCGAGGTAGTCTTTGTGTCCATCAATTACCGTTTGGGTTTACTGGGCTTTCTTGATTTGTCACAACTGCCTGACGGCAAGGAATATGCAAAAAGCGGAAACTTGGGAATTTTGGACCAAGTGGAAGCGTTGCGCTGGGTGAAGCGCAACATCGCTGCCTTTGGCGGTGACCCTGATAACGTGACTATTGCGGGACACTCGGCAGGTGCGGGCAGTGTGGCTCTTCTTGCCAGCATCGATGAGGCTCAAGGGCTGTTCAATCGTGCCATTATGCAAAGCGGTAGCGTGGCCTTCACCAGTAGCCGCGAGGACTGCCAGCGGCTTACGAAACGCGTGCTTGACGCCACGGGCGCCAAGACAGTAGCCGACTTGCAGGCGCTCTCACAAGATGAGATTATCGCCCTTAATGAAGAAGTGGGTGAGTTCTTTCGCTTCCCCGAACGTGACGGTGTGCTCATCCCCGAGGATCCCTACAGCCGTTTTGACGGCTTCAATGCTGACATCGACATGCTCATCGGCTCCACTGCCGACGAGTCACGTTACTGGATAGACGCCATGGGCGGCGAAGAAAACTTCGGTATCGCCGTACAGTTGTGGTACCGTTACATCTCCACTTCCTTGGACAGCACACAACGGGAAAATGCCAGCCGATTCCTTGATGTCGTACCCAGAGACAATCCATGGCCCGTAGCCGAACTGTTCAACGACTTCATGTTCCGCGGCCCCGCCATTGAAATGGCTCAGCGCCATGCGGCATCGGGCGGCAGAACCTATATGTACTATTG
This sequence comes from Sodaliphilus sp., assembly GCA_036795635.1. Taxonomy (GTDB): domain Bacteria; phylum Bacteroidota; class Bacteroidia; order Bacteroidales; family Muribaculaceae; genus Sodaliphilus. The sequence goes on along the minus strand of DAIREJ010000051.1, from coordinate 6,291 downwards.
GGCCAAGGCATTGAGCGACCCCATTTATGGTGCTTGTCATGGCGCCGAGGTTTCCTATGTGCTCAACACTGGCCGTCAGATTAAGAATGGAGATCGCCATAATCCCTTCCTTGCCGCCGATGTTCAACGAATGTGGGTGAACTTTGCCGCGACGGGCAATCCCAGCACCCCGACCCATTACTGGCCTGCCTATGAGACCACCCAGCGGGCAACAATGGTGTTGGGCGACAACATCATGCTAGAGAATGACCCGTTGCCCGAGCAACGCAAATTGATAGCGCCGCTCATGAAAGAATATATTTCACCGGTGTTCAGCGATTTGCTCGACAAGGCACCTTGGTATGCCGGCATCGCCTTCGGCACGCTGATAGCGGTGATAGGGTTAATCATTTGGCTCATCGTGCGCATCCGCCGTCTGTTCAAGAAAAAAAACAAACAACAAATAAGATGAAAAAGATATTTTTTGCCCTTGTGTTGGGGGGCGCGGCATGGATATGTGCCACAGCGCAACAGAACACATACGTTCCCAGCGAGGAGAACCTTAAGGCCCGCGAGGAGTTCCAGAACAATAAACTGGGCGTCTTCATTCACTGGGGTGTCTATTCCATGCTTGCCGACGGCGAGTGGGTGATGTATAACAAGAGCATCAACCGCGACGAGTATGCCCAACTGCCGTCGGGTTTCTACCCTTCACGCTTTAATGCCGACGAATGGGTGCGCGCCATCAAGGACGCCGGTGCCCGCTACATCACCATCACCTCGCGCCACCACGACGGCTTTGCGATGTTCAAGAGCGCTGCGAGCGACTATAACATCGTGGATGCCACCCCCTTCAAACGCGATGTGATCAAGGAACTTGCCGACGCCTGCCAGCGTCACGGCATCAAGCTGCACTTTTATTATTCCCATCTGGACTGGCACCGCCTGGATTATCCGTTGGGACGGCATCAAGAGGGGCTACCGCACGCCCCCGCCACTTCCAACTGGCCGCAATACTACAAATTCATGAATGACCAGTTGACCGAATTGCTGACCAACTACGGCCCCGTGGGTGCCATCTGGTTCGATGGCAAGTGGGAACACGAAACCGACCCCACCCCGTTTAACTGGCAGCTAGACGAGCAGTATGCCCTCATACACCGCCTGCAGCCTGCCTGCCTCATCGGCAACAATCACCACGAGGTGCCTATCGCCGGCGAGGATATCCAGATTTTTGAACAAGACGTGCCCGGTGAGAACAACGCAGGTTATTCCGGCGAGAGCGGCATCAGCCAACTGCCCTTGGAAACTTGCATGACGATGAACAACACATGGGGTTACCGAATTACCGATAAGAACTACAAGAGCGGTGACGAAATTATCCGCACTCTGGTACGTACGGCTGGCCGCAACGGCAATCTGCTCATCAATGTGGGGCCTCGACCTGACGGGTGCCTGCCTACTGAGGCTGTGGAAAGATTGCACACCCTGGGCGAATGGATGCGCCAAAACGGTGAGAGCATCTACGGCACTCGTGGCGGCATCATCGCACCCCACGACTGGGGCGTGACCACCCAACGGGGCAACACATTATATATTCATATCTTGAACTTGAAAGATAATGCCCTCTATCTGCCGTTGAGTGGCAAGCGCGTGAAGCAGGTGCGCATGTTCAGCGACAAGAACAAATTGCGCTACACCGCCACGGGCGATGGCATCACCATACAACTACAAGAGGAGCCCACAGCCGTGGACACCATCTTGGAAATCTTACTCAAATAAAGCATTTTACTTCAGATAATCGTCAAAGTAGCGGGTGATGCGCTCGTGCAGATGGACACTCTGATGTCCCATCATATTATGACCCTGCCCGGGATAGACGTAAAAGTCGGGCTGCGTGCCAGCTGCGATGCAAGCCTTTAAGAAACTGTAGGCATGTTGCGGCACCACAGTGGGGTCGTTCAAGCCGATGATGATCTGAAGACGCCCCTTGAGGTCAGCAGCCTTGTTGATGAGGCTGGTTTGCTCATAACCCTCGGGGTTGGTCTGCGGTGTGTCCATGTAGCGCTCGCCATACATCACTTCATACCATTTCCAGTCGATGACAGGACCTCCGGCTACACCGACCTTGAAGACGTCGGGGTAATTGGTCATCAGGCTGATGGTCATGAATCCACCGAAACTCCATCCGTGCACGCCTAGGCGTGCGGTATCGACATAGTTGAGGGTGCGCAGGAAATCCACACCACGCATCTGGTCCTGCATCTCGACCTGTCCCAGATGACGGAAAGTGGCTTGCTCAAAGTCGCGGCCACGGTTTTCGCTGCCACGGTTGTCAAGGATGAAAAGCAGATAACCGCGCTGTGCCATGTAGGTTTCCCAACTGCGGCTGCTCCAATGCCAGCGGGCATCCACATTGTGGGCATGGGGACCGCCATAGACATAGACCACCGTGGGATATTTCTTAGCCGGGTCAAAGTCAACAGGCATCACCATGCGGTAATACAGGTCGGTCTCATCATCAGCTGCCTTGATGGTGCCACAGCGGTACTCGGGCACGGTATAACCCTCCCATGGGTCAGGAGCGGTGAAATAGCGGTACTGACGATTGTTGCGGGTATCCACGATAGCGATGTTGCGGGGCACGTCGGGCTCCTGATAGCTGTCGATGAGCCAAGCGCCGCTGTCGCTCAAGCGTCCGCTGTGCCATCCTCGCCCACCCTCATCGATGCGAGTCATCTTTCCATTGGCGACATCCACGCTATAGAGGTTCTGCTGGATGGGGCTATCGGCATTAGCGCTGAAAATGACTGCCCGTTGCCGGGTGTCAAAGCCCAGCAAGTCCATCACTACCCAGCCGCCACGAGTGAGTTGCTTGATCTCCTCGCCTGCGGTGTTATATATATAAAGGTGGTTATAACCGTCACGCTCACTCCACAAGAGGAACTTGTCGTTATCCCACGGCAAGAAAGTGATGGGATGCTGCGGCTCGACATACTTGGGGTGGCTCTCGTGGTAGAGCGAGTTGAGGCGGTTTCCCGTGACAGCATCATAGGCCACCAGATCGACCACATTCTGGTCACGGTTTCCCTCCATCACATAGACGGTCTTGCCGTCGGGGTTCCATGAGATATTGGAGAAATAGCGGTCGGTGGGATCACCGGCCTTGAGATAGACTGTGTCGCCCGTGGTCGCGTCGAGGACTCCCACCCACACCTTGTGGGAGGTCTGCCCGGCCATGGGGTATTTCTCGGGAGCTGGCTCGGCGATATAGCAACTGGTATCCGTCAGTTCAGGAACATTGACCAGTGGATAGTCGGTCACCATGCTCTGGTCCATGCGGTAGAATGCCAATCGCGTGCCCTGAGGATTCCAGAACAAGCCACCCTCGATACCAAACTCGTTGCGATGCACGCTTTGGCCATAGACCAAGTCTCGAGAGCCGTCGCTGGTCACCTGACGCTTGTCGCCATTGCCCTGCATGACAAAGAGGTTATCATCCTTGACAAAGGCTGTGGCACGGCTCTGCTTGTTCCATTCAAAAGCCTGCACCTCCCTATCGACCGTTTGGCGCCACACCACCTTGCCCGTCTTGAAATTAACTAGCATGCGCTCGGTATTGCCCCAAACCATCACCAGCGGCTGGTCGGCATAAGGGAAACTATCGAAGAGCTGAATCATTTCGGAGTCATCGGTCAAACCCGCGCGTTTGTTAAGTTGAGCGCGAGTAATCAGCACCTTTTCCTTGCCGTTAACAGGGTTCACTGTCCAGCAAGTGTCGCCCGACATGCGCACCAGCTGGTCACCCCACCAGGTGAGCGGACGATTCTGGGGAATCATCTTACGATAGTTCTTACCGCCAAAGTTCAGGTCCTCGAGTGTGAACTGCTGCTGTGCCACGAGGGGCAACGCCAACAACGCTGCCAGCATCAGCAAAATGCCGTGTTGTCTATTCCTTTTCATTATTGTCAGGTTTTCATCGTTATTATCTTGCAAATGTATTGCTTTATTTTGAGAAAACCTAACGAGGGAGAAGAATTCAGACTTAAAGAAAAGTGATTGAGATAAAAAACAACTATCTTTGCCGTTACAATGAAGCGAATCCTATATACTATCGCCATCATGTTGAGCATGACACTCGCGGGTTGCGGCAATGACACCCGGGACTATACCGGTATGGACTATACGGTGACCATCACACTCGACAACTCGCTGCGGCACGACAGTGCCACGTTGCTGGTGCTGGAAGAAGAGTACAACCAGTTACACCTGTGTGGGAAAACAGTTAAGAAAGGCGACACATTCACATTCACCGGGCAGATTGACAAGCCCAAGGTTGCCCTCATCCGTTGGGACAACGACTCGTCACAGCCTTTCCACTTCGTGCTTGAGAGCGGCGATACACACATCACACTCAAACCTAACGCTTGGTCAGTTAAGGGCAGTGAACAGAATGCCAAGTATCTGCATTATGTCAACGAGCGCAACGGCATCATGGACGCCCGCATTGCTACCTGGCAAGAATACCTGAAAATGGCAGCTGACTCATCTCTCACGCAAGAAGACGAGGTGAGAATGGCACGGCAAGACAGCCTACTCAATGACTCCTTGCAGCGCATCACTGTTGAGCGCATCAACCGAAAGGATGCCGTGGGGCGCATCATCCGTGAGCGCTACGGCAACCAACTGGATCAGACTCACAAGAGGATGATAAATTAGAACAAGCGTCCGCTGATACGCAACGTCAAGACGGGGAAAACCGATATCTTGTTGATGACCTTGATTATTCCGTGGTCTTCGCCCTCGGCATCCTCGGCCGACAGCTGTTGGCCACTCACGCCATCATGCACCTTGGGGGTGCCCCAGAAATACGCGCCCAAGTCAAACTGACAGTCCAAATGTGAACTGGGGACGGTGCGCCCGAAACCGATGCCGGCATAGGGACGGATGCGGTTCACCTTCACATAGGCATTAGCATTGCCGTTGTCATCGGGCATGAGGTCATATTTTCCCATTCGTGCTGTTACCAAGCCGTAGGAATCCGGCACAACTGCAAATATGCCTCGACGTGCGTTAAAGTCAGACACCATGATCAAGGCGCCTTCTTCCTTATTGCAGGCATAAATCACCCTTTCCTTGTCAGCGTAGTAAGCGCCCACCGTGAAATGGAAATCGCCAGTGCTTGAGGGGTAAAGGTCCAGCAACGCATGTCCAGTGAAATTATCAAGTGTTCCTCTCAAATCCACTTTAGTAGGGATGTCCGAGATATCAACGCCACCGGGAAGGTTGTTAGGGTCAATATGATAATCCTCAAACACATGGCTTAAATCCAATTCATCGTTGTAATTGATTTTGGGCATATAGTCAATACCGCCCCTCAAACCAATGTGGTTCCCCAACATCGTACCGAGATCAGCCGTGAAACCAGTCGTACCGACACCGACCGACAGGCTGTAATGGCTCAAAATGCCGCTATCCTGGGCGCTCATCACCATTAGAGACATCGCCATGCATGCGAGGAGAATCAGTTTTTTCATCTTAACTGTTTAAGTTTATGTTTTTTTCAGTTGCAAAGGTAATGGTTTTCTCGTTCGGCAGGTCAACATCACCCCGAAAAAAGTGAAACCAATCTGCAAAAAACAGGAAACCCCTGCGACACAAGGTCAACAGGGGTTTCACGATGCGTTAATCGCAAATCTTCTGAATCTCGGTCAAGAATTAGTTCTTAACGATGAGCTCGCAGATAGATACGCGGTTCCAGCTGAGCTCCTGGAACATGTCGGTCTCACCACAACCCTGAGCAGTGATGCGGCTGGGCTCAATTTTGTACTTGTTGATGAGCATGTTCTTAACAGCCTCGGCGCGGCCATTGGCCAGGCGGATGTTGTTGTCGTGCGGGCCCTCGGTTGAAGCATAACCCTTGATGTCAACAGTGGCAGTGGGGTTGTTCTTGAGGTACATAGCAACGCGCTCAACATTGGGCTGCTGATCAGTGGTGATGTTGGTCTTGTTAACCTTGAAGTGCACGAGAACATTCATGTACTTAGCGTTGGGATCAACGGGCTTTGCGGGCTCGGGCTGCTTAGCCTTCTTGGCAGCATCCAGATCGCGCTGGAGCTGAGCGTTGCGAGCGTTAGCGGCGTCGAGGTCACCCTGCAGGCCGTTGAGCTGGTTGCGCAGACCATTGATCTGACCATTCAGAGCATCGATGTCATCCTGGCTGTACTTGTAGGGGCAGAAAGTGATGTAACGCTCGCCGTTGCTACCCTTGAAGTGGTAGGTGATACCAGCCTCAAGCTCTACAGCAGCGTG
>DAIREJ010000050.1:7054-14254 GCA_036795635.1 Sodaliphilus sp. | reverse complement strand
TTGTCCTTGAAGACAGGATTTCCCGTCAGTTCGCCCACGCTGTCAGGCACACCGATCGCTTGCACTTGACTACTGTCCATATCCATGCTGATTTGGGACGCGCTCATGTCGATATCACCGTAAATGACCTTGCTGCCACCATACATCACGGCATGGTTGCGGCCAAACAGGATGATACTATCCTTGGCGTTGAACTCCACCACATGATCCAAATCGACTTTCTCACGCACAAAACGACTGGTATCTCTCAACATGGGAGCCGCGGCGAGCGAATCGCCCTCACTCCTGACGAGGGAATCCACCGCTTGGGTGAGATCGACCGCACCAGTTTGCACCTGGCTATGCGACAATGCCGGCAGCAGCATCATTGCTGTCACCAGCAGTAGAATGATATGGACACTTCTTGTAGTCAATGTTCTTTTTCAAGCCACAATATCATGCAAAGATAGTGCAAATTGAGCGGTCAGCAAGCAAGATTTAGTTTTATTATAGCTTTTTAGCATTGCAAACACATTCGCAGTACAAGCAAAGAGCGACAGCGAGTCACTCCAGATAAAGTGTCTCGCTGTCGCTTTATGAACTATTTAATACTGAGTTATCGCTTGTTGGTGATGGGTCGCAGGTTGCGCTCCTTGAGATCACCCGAGCGATAAGCATCGAGCAACTCCTTGAGGTCCTCGATCTGGGACTTAAGCTCGGTGCCGATGTCGGTATCGTTCACGAGAATACGTTGATGGGTGTGCTCGATGATGTTACGCGTGGACTTGATGTCCTGACCGAGTCTCACGGCCTCGTCAATCGATGAGAACGGTTCATGCTGAACAAGCTCAAAACCTTGAGAGTGATATACCAACGTATAGCCGGCGATACCGGTCTCAGGCTGATAAGCCTTGGAGAAGCCACCGTCAATCACCATGAGTTTGCCGCCGGCCTTGATGGGATTCTCACCCTTGATGGTCTTGACGGGCACATGACCATTGATGATGTGGCGGTGCTCGCCCTCGACACCAAATTCATCCAGGATGGCATCAACCACCTCGGGATTGTCACGCATCGTGTAGTAGGCACCCTTCACCTCCTTGTGAGTTTCCTTGTCGGCAATGAAGTAGCGCTCGAAGGTAGCCATTTTGCTCTTGTCGAATGCGGGAGAATCTGGTCCGCACCAGAGGTACCACAAATAGTCGAGGGCGAAAGCGCGCTCCTCGGGATCATCGCATCCGAAGTAAGCACTGCGAATAAGTGTACCAGCGCGCTTGAGCAGCGCCTTGCCATGGAATTTCTCGCCACGGATAGTCACATCCTTGAGGGTACCGTCCTCGTTCAAGGGGATTGAAGCATGATAGAGCAGGTTGCCATTGGCTATCGTATAGAGGCAGCCATTGCGGAACATGCACTTCATGTGCTTGCGCAGTTTCTCGCTCTCGGTGAACGACTGGTGAAGCTTAGTCACGATAGACTCTTCTTCGGGAGTAAGTTTGAAGGGATGCTTGGGATCCACGGTCGGGAAATTGGTGTCGAGCAGCTCATATTCCTTGCCCTTGATTTTAATCACACCCTTCTTGAGGTCCATTTTGTCGAGCAGCAAACGGTCCTTCATGTCAAAGTCGGGACGTCGCTTGACGGCAGCAGCTTCGAGTTTGAACTGGATAATGCTAATAGCTTTATGCATCTGAGCAACGAGCTGTGCGGTGCGGGCTCGCTCCGGATCCTTTGCGCTACCGTCCTTAGGCAAGAAGCGCTCACAGGGATCGTTGGCATAAGTATCCATAGCGAATGTAGCTAACGGCAGCAGATTGATGCCATAGCCATCCTCGAGCACGCCGTGGTTGCCATAGCGCAGGGCGATGCGCAACACGTTGGCGATGCTGCAATCATTACCGGCAGCGGCACCCATCCACAGGATGTCATGGTTACCCCACTGGATATCGAAGTTGTGGTAGCTGCACAGGATGTCCATGATTTTATCAGGGCTGGGACCACGGTCATAGACGTCACCCAAGAGGTGCAGCATGTCGATAGTCAACTGCTGGATCAGGTTACACATGGCGATGATGAATTCATCGACACGATGCGTTGAGATGATGGTCTTGATAATCACATCGACATAAGCCTGCTTGTTGGGATCACTGCTGTGCTCGTGCAATAGCTCCTGGATGATATAAGAGAAGTCCTCGGGCAGCGCCTTGTGAACTTTGGAACGACTGTATTTGGACGAAACGTGGCGACAAACCCTCACCAGTCGATTGATGGTGATGAAGTACCAGTCTTCCAAATCTTCCTTGTCGGTAATCTCATCTTTCACCAATTCCAACTTCTCGGCAGGATAGTAAATGAGGGTGCACAGGTCCTTCTGCTCACGGGCGCTGAGGGAGTCATTAAAGATCGTATTCACCTTTCGTTTGATCCTACCACTGGCGTTGCGCAGCACATGCTGGAAGGCCAAGTACTCTCCGTGCAGGTCGGCCAGAAAATGCTCAGTGCCCTTGGGCAGGTTCAGGATGGCTTCGAGGTTGATGATCTCGGTGCTGGCTGTTGCCACATTCGGGAAACTGCGAGAGAGCAGCTTCAGGAAATAAATGTCTCGTTTTCTTTGTTTGGGTTTCATAGTGATGCTATAGCGTTTTTGAGTTTAAGGTAGATATCTATAAAATAAAACGATAATAATTTAAAATTATTATTTGAGCAATGAGATTCTCACCTTGCGTCCCTTGATTTTAGCGGTTTGGAGGCGACGAAGCACATCTTGAACACACTTCCGGGGCACAGCGGCGAGCGCGTAATGGTCGCGCACGTCGATACGCCCTATGGCAGCTGCCTCGATGCCCCCATTGTTGGCAATAAAGCCCATAATGTCGCCACGAGAGAGTTTTTCTTTCTTTCCGGCCTTAAAGTAGAGTGTCGCCATGGCAGCACTAGTGGCACGGTCGACAGGATGAAGGGTGAGCGGCTCGTCAACAGTGACCCACACCGGCAAAACTTCACCAGGGGCAGTGATGACATAGGCCTCGCCCGTCGCGGACACACGGGCGGTGCGTCCGTTGCGATGGATATAGGCCTGTTCACTCACAGGCAGATGATAGTGGATGATGTGCTCCACCTTGTCAATGTCAAGCCCGCGTGAAGCCAGGTCGGTGGACACCAGCACATTCACGCTACCGTTATTGAACATGGCGACAGTGCACTCACGTTCCTGCTGATCCATCGCCCCGTGATACAATGCCGCATCAATGGCTTGGGCTGTAAGCCATTGGTATATGCGCTCGGCACTCTCGCGGTAATTGGCGAACACGATGGACTTTCCGCCGTCAAGCGTGAGCAAGAGGTCGCGCAACGTGACGAGTTTGTCTTTGCTGTCTGAATTGACCTGCCAAACTTTGATGCGGTCGGCAGGTTGAGCCGAATCCTTCAACACATTAAGTACTAATGGGTTGTGTAGTCGCACATATTCGGGCACGACGTCAAGGACGGTTGCCGAGGCAAGGATGCGTCGGTTCAATCGGGGCATGTGCTTGAGCAGCTGGCGCATTTCGTCCTCAAAACCCAGTTCTAGCGCTTTGTCCATCTCGTCAAGCACAAGCAGACGAGCCCCTTTGATGTCGATGTATCCTCGTCGCTGGTGATCCAGCAGACGGCCCGGGGTAGCAACAATGACATCGGGAGTTACGCTGAGCGAGGCTCGCTCGTCACTCACGGCGTGACCACCATAGCACGGCGTCACTTTGTAGTCAGTGGCGATAGTGCGCAGCACTTCGGCTGTCTGTAACACCAGTTCACGCGAAGGGGCGAGTATCACGGCCTGTAATTGTTGCATGGGTTGTTTCATGGCTTGCAGCAAGCATAGGGCAAAAGCAAGCGTCTTGCCCGTCCCCGTGGGCGAATAGAGCACAAGATCATTTCCGCCTGTTTTCCAAGCCTCCAGGGCCATGAGCTGCATCTCATTAAGGCAGTCAATGCCCAGCCGCTCACGGGCGGTACTCAAGATATCTTCAATTTTCATCTTTCACACTTCTTCGGTGTCAGGGACGGTGCTTGGTGGCGGTGCCCCATTTGGAGGGTTTGGGGCCCATGACGAGTTCCAATATGCCACCGGCGACAATATCGTTGTAATTGATATAACTCTTGTCGTAGCGCCTGCCGTTAAGGCGTGCGCTCTGCACATAGATGTTCTCGTCACTATTGTTCACCGCCTTGACGGTGAAGGTCTTGCCTTCACCCACGTTAAGAGTGGCCGATTTGAACAATGGTGAGCCGATGATATATTTGCCACCAGCAGGCTCCTCCTGATAAAGGCCTACTGATGACAAAACATACCACGCTGACATCTGGCCCACGTCCTCGTTGCCGCTCAGGCCGTCAAGGTCGTTGCGGTATTGCTCACGCAAGACCTGACGAATGAGGCGCGCCGCTTTCCACGGCTGCCCCACATAGTTGTACATATATATGATGTGATGGCTGGGCTCGTTACCGTGGGCATACTGGCCAATAAGGCCCGTCACGTCGGGCGACGCTTCATCACCCATGTCTCCCTCAACGGTGAACAATGAATCCAATTTGGAGGTGAAAGCATTTTCACTACCGAAGAGGTCTACCAGTCCATGCACATCGTGTGGCACAAGCCAGGTGTATTGCCATGCGTTACCCTCGCAGTAATCATCGTTGCGGTGCTTGGTCGAAAGCGGGTCGAATTCGGCTGCAGGTCGGAAATTGCCTTTTGAATCCTTGCCACGCATAAAACGCGTCTGCTTGTCAAAATAATAGCGGTAGGACTTGCTGCGATTCATGAAATAGACATAGTTCTGCTTGTCGCCAACAGTTTGGGCCACACGAGCGATGCACCAATCGGCAAGGGCATATTCCAGTCCTCGCGCAACCGTCTCCTTGTCAGGCTCCAAGTCATAAGGGATGTAGCCATACTGTTTCAACAAGCCCATTGAGCGCTCATCAAGCATCGCACTGCCCACCATGGCCTTGAGGGCTGCCTGGGCATCAACATCAAAGCCTTTCAGCACCAAGTCGGCGAGCACAGGCACGCCAGGATTGCCCACCATGCAGTCTGTTTCATTTCCCATTAGATGCCACACGGGCAATTTGCCCTGCTGCTCAAAAATGTGCAAGAAAGTATGCGCAATATCCTTTTGTTTCTCACGGTGGATGAGCGTCTGCAAAGGGTGTGCGCTGCGGTAAGTGTCCCACAGCGAAAGTGTAGTGTAGTTAGTGAAATCACCCTTATGCACCTCACCGTCAGCACCGCGGTATTCGCCACACACGTCGCTGAACACCGAGGGCGCCACCATCGTGTGATAAAGTGCGGTGTAGAACACCGTGCGGTCATCGGCATTATCTGTATCGATGACGATTTTGCCTAGTTCATCGTTCCAAGCCTTGTCGGCTTTGGCAACGATTTTATAGAAATCCCAGCCTGGATTCTCGCTCATCAGGTTGCCGATGGCATTCTCGATGCTCACAGCCGAAAGACCAGTCTTAACCAACAGGGTCTCACCGTTGTTGGGAGCTGTGATGATGCCCAATGTATCGCCGCTAAGTTTTTCCAAGGTCACATCATGTGAAAACTGCATAGCAAAGAAATCTTTCTGATCCCTTGCCCACCCTGATGAGTGACGGTAGCCTACTATCATTTGTGGGGACAGCTGCTTCATTTTCATCTGCTTGGGCGTGTCCCATCCGGTTCCTTGACCTAAATCAAGAATCAACTGCATCGTTTCTTGGTCAGGAGCAAAGGTGTAGCGGTGCATGCCCGTGCGTAATGTGGCAGTCAGTTCCACGTTGACATAGGGCTTACCTCCCTCACGTAAAATCAAGGAATAGTAACCAGGACGCGCCAATTCATCGGTATGTGAAAAAACGACCTCGCGCTGGTCACTATGGGTGACGGGCAGCAAAGCGATGTCACCCAGATCGCCGATACCGGTCCCGCTCAGGTGTTGATGTCCGAAACCGATAAGCACCGAGTCGCTGTCGTGGTAGCCCGAGCACCAGTCCCAGCCACGGGTGTGCTCAGTCGGACCCAATTGCACATAGCCAAACGGCACGTTTGCACCCAAAAAAACATGGCCATGTCCACCAGTTCCTATCCTGGGATTCACATACTGCGTGATATTCCCTTCACTGGCCGCGCAGGTCAGACAGGCTATCATCGCTGCAAGCACAAAAACAATTCTTTTCATCATAATACAGCCGTTGTTTGTTTTGAAAGTGCAAATATAAGCAATTAACACGATTTTCTGCTATCAGTTTGCATCTCATTGGCAATATTTTGCTAAATTTGCCGATTGAAACATTGAAAACGATTTAACACTTCAATACATTATCATCAACAGTAGAATTATGAAATTATTCAAATTAACAGCAATGTCGGTTGCGGTATTGGCCCTGTTGAGTTCTTCGACCTGCTCCAAGCAGGAGACAGCACCTGCAGGACAAGCCCCGACGACCGAGCAATCTTCGGCGAAGATGGAAAAGAAAGAGTTCACTCCCGAATTCCTGAATCAGTTGGGCCGCGTTGGCGGGCCTCAGGTGTCACCCGACGGTAAGAAAGTGCTCTATGGCGTAACCTACTATGATATCGCCACAAACAAGGGCAACTGCGACCTGTATGTGATGGATATTGACGGCAACAATGTGCGCCAAATCACCAACACACCCAAGAGCGAGAGCAACTATGTGTGGATTGACGGCGGCAAGAAGATTGCCTTTATCTACACCGAGGACGGCGAGGACAAAACGCCACAGTTGTGGACGATGAATGCCGATGGCGGCGGCCGCAACTGCGTGAGCGATGTGAAAGACGGTATCGAGGGCTTCATCTTCTCGCCCGACGAGAAGCGCGTCGTGATGATCGGACAAGTGAAGTCTGGCAATACGCCTCAAGACATCTATCCTGACCTGGACAAGGCCAATGCCCGTGTGATTGATGACATGATGTACAAACACTGGGATGAATGGGTAACCGCTATTCCCCACCCCCTGGTAGCTGACTTTGACGGTAGCAAGGCGGGTAATGTGAAAGATGTGCTTGAGGGCGAGCCCTACGAGTCACCGATGAGGCCCTGGGGCGGCATCGAATCACTTGCATGGAGCCCCGACAGCAAGAGCCTCGTGTATGTTTGCCGCAAGAAGACGGGTAAGGACTATGCCTTCTCGACCAACAGCGACCTCTACAAGTATGACCTGGAGACTGGC
>DAIREJ010000050.1:0-7044 GCA_036795635.1 Sodaliphilus sp. | reverse complement strand
GTAGACGCCATCGCATGGTCGCCTGACGAGAAGTTCATCTATTTCACCTGCCCATTCCAGGGCACGATACCCATTTTCCGCATGGAGGTTGCCTCGCAAAAGGTGGACACCGTGGCAATGGGCATTTGTGACTTTGACGGCTTGGCATTTGCAGGCAATGACACCATCATCAGCACCTGCCAGAGCTACCAAGCTCCGAAGGAAATCATCAGCGTGCAGATGGGTAAGGAACCCGTTCAACTCTCTCATGTCAATGACGAGATGATGGCCAGTGTAGACAGCATCGGCATCGAAAAGCGCATGATTCCCACCACCGACGGCAAACTGATGACTACTTGGGTGTGCTACCCGCCCAACTTCGACCCCAACAAGAAGTATCCCGCTATCCTTTTCTGCGAGGGCGGACCTCAGTCGCCTGTAAGCCAATTCTGGAGCTATCGCTGGAACATGCACATCATGGCCAGCAACGGTTACATAGTTATCCTGCCCAACCGCCGCGGCCTTCCCGGTTTCGGTACCGAGTGGAACGCACAGATCAGCGGCGACTATGGTGGCCAGAACATGCGTGACTACCTGAGTGCTGTGGATTACATGAAGAAGGAGCCCTATATCGACGGTGACCACATCGGTGCCGTGGGTGCCAGCTATGGCGGCTATTCGGTTTACTTCCTCGCCGGTAACCACAACAAACGCTTTGCTTGCTTCCTGGCTCATGCCGGTATCTTCAACCTCGAGGCCCAGTATCTGGAGACCGAGGAGATGTGGTTTGTTCAGTGGGATCTGGGCGGCCCGTACTGGGAGAAGGGCAATGCTGTAGCACAGCGTTCCTACACCCAGGCCAACCCCAAGAACTATGTGCAGAACTGGGACACCCCCATCATGTGCACCGCTGGCGAACTTGACTACCGCATCGTCTTCACCCAGGCCTGCCAAGCATTCAATGCGGCCAAGATTAAAGGCCTGCCTGCAAAACTGGTGCTTTTCCCCGACGAGAATCACTGGATCCTGAAACCGCAGAACAGCATCCTGTGGCAGCGCGAGTTCTTCAATTGGCTCGACACCTGGCTGAAGCCCGAAAGTGAGGCTGCCAAGGCCTACAAAGCCAAGACCGACTCGATTAATGCCGCCAAGGCCGCTGCAACGCCCGTTGAGCAGCCCAAGTAAAGCATTGATATAACCCTTGTAACAACGGGAATGGCATCATCAGTCATTCCCGTTGTTTTTAGTTATTTTGCAACAAGCGCTAGGATTATTATTTTATTATTCAGGAATAATGCGTATTTTTGCCACACAAACAATGACACTACTGATATGGGTAAATTTCTGATTACCGCCCTGACTGTGACAATACTCATGCTGGGATATGTCTCATGGCACGTGTGGCGTGTGCTGCCTTTCTCGGCTCTAGTCAAGGCGATCATCATCTTCTTGATGCTCGCTGCTGTGGGCTGCATGATACTGCATTTCAAGAGCGACACGCTGCCGCTGTGGATGGCTACAACGGCCTATGAAATCGGCACCTCGTGGCTTGAAATCTTGTTCTACCTGCTGATGACTTTCATGCTGCTGGACATCGGACGACTCATGCATCTGGTGCCAGCCGCATGGCTCAAGTCCAATGGAACGACCTCACTTGTCATCACCGCTATTTTGCTGGTAACCTTCATCGCTGGTAATATTCACTACCACAACAAGCTGCGCCAGGAAATCAACATCAAGACCGAGAAGCACCTTGACCGACCGCTAAAAATCGTCATGTTGAGTGACTTGCATGCTGGATTCCATAACCGCCGAAGCGAAATAGGCCGGTGGGTGAATATGATCAATGCCGAGCATGCCGATGTCGTGCTCATCGCCGGAGACCTGATAGATGGCAATGTTCGCCCCTTGAAAGCACAAGGCACAGCCGAGGAACTCAAACGCCTGAATGCTCCCACATTCATGTGCCTGGGGAACCATGAATTCATTACCGGCATCAATAAGGCACTTGAATTTCTTGGTGAAACCGGTATCAGCGTGCTGCGTGACGGCACTGCAACTATTCATGGGCTCAACATCATCGGCCGTGAAGACCGCAGCAACCGCCATCGCAAGAGCGTCGCAGCACTGACCGAAGGCATAGATTCCACAAATTTTACCATTCTGCTTGACCATCAGCCCTATCATCTCGAAGAAGCCGAGGAAAACAATATTGACCTGCAGTTGAGCGGCCACACCCACCGTGGCCAAATCTGGCCACTGAATTGGCTCACTCACAGGATGTATGAGTGTGACTACGGGAGTTGGAAACGTGGAAAGACAGATTATTACGTAAGTTCGGGAATGGGCATCTGGGGTGGCAAGTTCCGCATCGGAACATCATCGGAGTACGTCGTCATCAACCTCAGCAATTGATCCGCGACTTATTTCACCGTGCGATAAGTATCATCGTCAAGGTGCTCGACAAAGCCTTCGTCCACCAGGAAAGACAGCATGGCGGTTATCTCGTCATGGGGAAACGACAAGGTATCAAGGAATTCGTGCATGCGGCGGGGACGCAGGCTGGCCATGTAAAGTATGCCTTGCTGAACATCCTCAGGCTCATGACCATCGCGCTTGCGCCTATCAATACACAGGTCGCAATGACCGCAGTTATCAGTAACCGTTTCACCAAAATACCCCCGAAGCATACGCTCGCGGCACCCTTCTTGAGCATAAGCATAGTTGATGGTTGCTTCAACACGCTCGGTCATGCGATCCCGCAAGTCTTCGTACACACTGACAGGGATTAGCACATGCTTGGATTCCTCGCGTGAAGTAGTATAAATGATATAAGGTGTGCGTTTGCGCGGCACATAATGCAAAATGTGCTTCCTTGTAAGTTCCAACAGTGAATTATAGATGGTTTCCTGAGACAATCCTGTCCTAAAGGCAATGACATCCTCGTTGATGAAGGCGTAATCGGCAAACAATCCCGTGTAAAGCCGCAAGATGGCTTGGAGCACCTGATCGGCGCCAGGTGTCTGGGTATCCAGATCATAGAGTTCTTCCTTGCGGGCAAAAATCATCACGCGAGACTGCGTCTCAATTTCCTCAACAAACTCGATATACCCCGAGCGGGTAAGAATGTTCAGCGCATTATGTGTGGGGAGTACCGGCAAGTCATAGGTGCGGCAGAACAGGTTGAAATTGAAATCGCACATCTGTTGATAACCTTCGCCCACATAGACTCCCAGAAAATCTCCCACCAAATCATATACATTGCGGATAAAGTCCTTTTCGGGGAATGCCTCAGTGATGTGCCGACGCAGGACACGCTGATCAGTGTGTTTGACCAGCAGCACAGCATAAGAGCGTTTGCCGTCACGTCCTGCCCTGCCCGCCTCCTGATAGTACTCCTCCAGAGAATTTGGCACGTCAACATGTACCACGAGCCTGACATCAGGCTTGTCGATACCCATGCCAAAGGCGTTAGTCGCCACCATCACGCGGCACTGGTCGGTAGTCCACTTGTTCTGCTTGTCTTCCTTGTCCTCGACATATAGACCGGCATGGTAATAGTCGGCGTGGATGCCCGCACGGTTGAGTTCGTCACTGATTTGCTTCGTACGTTTGCGGGATCGCACATACACGATGGCGGTTCCTGGAACTGAGCGCAGGATGTGGATGAGTTCAGCAACCTTCTCCTCGGATTGCCGTACAACATAGGACAAGTTGCTGCGCGCAAAACTCATGGAGAAGACGTTGGGGCTCTTAAAGCCCAGACAACGCTGGATATCCTCAACCACAACACGTGTGGCAGTGGCCGTCAATGCCAGGACAGGAGCCTTGGGGAACAGTTTGCGCACATCGGAGATACGCAGGAATGACGGTCGGAAATCATAACCCCATTGCGAAATGCAGTGAGCCTCGTCCACAACAATGAGCGAGACTTTCATCTGGCGCAAATGTTCAAGGAAAGAGCGGGACTGAAGGCGTTCGGGAGAGACATAGAGAAATTTGCAGTTGCCGTACATGCATTTCTCATAGACCCTAGTCACCTCACCGCGGGTGAGGCCGGCATACAGATAGCTCGCCTTGATGTGCAAGGAGCGCAACCGGTCCACCTGGTCTTTCATCAGCGAGATGATGGGCGTGACGACAAGCGCCATGCCATCCATGACCATTGTGGGAACCTGAAAAGTGATAGATTTGCCACCTCCCGTGGGCATTAAGCCCAACGTGTCACGGCCCTCGAGCACTGAATTGATGATATCCTTCTGGAGCGGCCTGAAAGAATCATATCCCCAATACTTCTTGAGGACATCAAGAATTGGCTTGGGACTGGTCGGCATCGTCGTGCAGTTTTATGGCCTTGACCATGAGTTGCACCGATGAACTGGTGCGATGACGAGTCTCTTCAATCGTGTAGCAGATATCGATGGGTTTTCCAGCCTTCAAGGCATCGCTGAACCCAGCCTGGCCAAAGGCGATGGCATTAAACACCTTATTGCCCTCCTCGTCCTTGAGGTCAAGCTTGATGTGCTCCATCTTCTTGCCAACCACCTTACTGGTACCAATATCATAGACCTTGCGGGTGACGAAGACCGGCTTGCTGTTGCCCGGGCCATAGGGGTTGAGCATGCGCAGATAACGCAGCAACGCACCGTTGATGTCACTGAACTTGATCTCACAATCGATGTCCATGGCCGGAGTCACCTGTTCATCGTGAATGTGCTGCTCCACATACTCTGTGAGGCGGCGACGGAACTCAGGGATGTTCTCCTCCTTGATGGAAAGACCAACGGCATTGGTGTGGCCGCCGAAGGTTTCCAGCAGGTCTCGGCAAGACTTGATGGCTGTATAGACGTCAAAACCACGCACCGAACGTGATGAACCCGTTGCTATGCCATCGGCATAATAGGTCAATACCACCGACGGGCGGAAATACAACTCAGCCAATCGAGCTGCAACAATGCCGATGACGCCCTTATGCCAATTGCGATCATAAATGACAATGGGCTTTTTGCCGTCAAGCACCTGGGCATGACTCTCAATGATCTCATTGGCCTCGACCGTCACCTGGCTGTCCAGCTCCTTGCGGTTGCTGTTATACTGGTCAATGCGCTTAGAAATCTCCATCGCGCTCTGCATGTTGCGAGACACGAGCAACTCGACGGACTCTTGCCCGGACTCCATGCGTCCCGATGCATTGATGCGCGGGCCAATCTTGAAAATGATATCGTTAATGGTCAGTTCATGGCGGTTGAGACCACATGTGCGGATAATGCTACGCAAGCCCACATTCGGGTTGTTGTTCAGGCGGCGCAGACCGTAGAACATCATCACACGGTTCTCACCCGTGAGCGGCACAATGTCGGCAGCAATGCTTACAGCCACGAGGTCGAGCATAGCCTCGAGGTTATACATCGACCCCAAGCCATTACTCTTAGAAAAAGCCTGCATGAACTTAAAGCCCACGCCACAGCCCGACAGCCCCTTATAGGGATAGTTGTCATCAACGAGTTTGGGATTAAGGATTGCCGCTGCGTCAGGCAGAATGTCATCAGGCACATGATGATCACACACGATAAACTCTATGCCTTTCTCCTTGGCATAGGCTATCTCGTCGATTGCCTTGATTCCGCAATCAAGCACGATAATCAGACTCACTCCAATCGAAGCAGCATAGTCAATGCTCTGAATAGAGATACCATATCCGTCGTCATCGCGAGTCGGGATATAATACTCTAGATTGGAATAGATGTTTTGAAGATACTTATACACGAGCGCTACGGCCGTGGTGCCATCCACGTCGTAGTCTCCATACACCATAATCTTCTCTTTGGCCCCTAACGCCTTGTTCAGCCTTGCCACGGCTTTGTCCATGTTCTTCATCAAGAACGGATCGTGCAACTGCTGGAGCGACGGGTAGAGAAAGTCGTGGACCTCGTCCGCGGTCTTCAAGCCCCTGAGCACCAACAGCCGAGCGATAGCGGGGCAGTTGGGGAACTGGGCCTCCAGCTGCTCTTGGGCAATGCGTTCGTCGGATGTTAGAGGTAAGTAATTCCATTTACTTATCATTATAGTTGTTTTTGTTAATATGCAATAACAGGGGCCCATTACCGCAGAGTAATGAGCTAGTGGAGATAGGTATATATTTAATTGGGGCTCAATCGATTGCAGCCCTAAATCTACAGTCTGGTCCACCAATATCAGGACCTAGCAGCAATCATCCCCTCATTTTCACCCACAAAATTAGGTAAAAAACAATGAATAATCAAAAGAAAAAGAAGTGAAATTTATAGAATTTAATTGTAATTACGGAATTTTAACAGGCCTTTTGTTCAAAAACTGTTTTTCATGTCTCAAATGATGATCAATGGAACTTCAAAGTAACGCTTTGAGTTTTATTCATTTTCCCTAAAGTATTGATTCCTGCTCTCCTTACGACATGATTTGAGTATGTGCTCACTGAACATAAAAATCGCTGACTGGCCATAGAACCAATCAGCGATTTTCAGAGGTCGCTAGCGGACTCGAACCGCTGTGCCCGGTTTTGCAGACCGGTGACTAAACCACTCATCCAAGCGACCTTTTGCGTTTAGCGGTGCAAAATTACTTCGACTTTTTGACCTGTGCAACTTTATCAGCACATTTTTTCGCAGAATTTTTCTCAGGTTTGCGGCAAATATCCTGTAACTTGCAAGAAGCACAAGCGGTTAGGACCGTCTCGCGGTCGTGGGCAGCACGCCACAATGCGCGCCCGACGGCAAACACGGCAGCCGCCACAATCAATCCGGCCAACAAATACTGGACTAAATCACTCATAGCACCGACATCACTTGACTTTAAAATTCTTCTTGACCAGGCGAGAGAGCTTGGCAGGCGTCAGATCGGCGGGATAATCGGCAAACGGCAACACGGTGTGGCAGCCGTTCCTGTACTCGCTGCAGCCATAGGCGGTTTTACCCTTGACCAGGTGGCCCTTTCCACAGACGGGACACGGGATTTCCTCAATGCTCTTGAGACGCGGAGCACGTGCCTTCTTGGGCTTCTCTTCCCCACCCGCTGCCGATAGCGACT
>DAIREJ010000049.1:0-14403 GCA_036795635.1 Sodaliphilus sp. | reverse complement strand
CTTAATCCCGCTTTTGTCGTGATTGACAATCATGGCATGGGTTACATGATTAACATCTCGCTTTCAACATTTGAAGCTTTGAATGGGTCGGGGAAAGGCGCAGCCTTGCTTTACATTTATGAGGCTATCCGTGAGGATGCACACTTGCTGTACGGTTTTGCTACCAAGCGTGAGCGAGAAGCCTTCACGTCGCTTATCTCGGTGTCGGGTGTCGGGCCCAACATTGCGCGCATGGTGTTGTCTTCGATGAGTGCTGACGAATTCGAGCAGGCCATCGTCAACAACAATGTGGCCATGTTCAAGTCGGTAAAGGGTGTAGGAGGAAAAACAGCCCAACGTATAATAGTTGACCTTAAAGATAAAATAAAACTGGTCAATTCTACGTTATTAGAACATACAGATAGTGCCAGTAGTGACGCCTTTGATGAAGCATTGGCTGCTCTTGTCATGTTGGGCTTCTCGCAGCAGGCATCCAATAAGGCCCTTAAATCGCTGTTTTCCAGTCATCCATCGTTGACTGTCGAGCAGGCGATCAAGCAAGCCTTGAAGATGATGTGACGTCGGAACTCATGAAGAGCAAGTGGCGACGGCATTAAATCTGATGATGTGAAATAATAGAATGTTGAAGCGAAATAAAGTAATATTTTCATTCATCATGGGCATCCTCATTGCTTTGGGGATGTTCAATGCGCCCATACTTGCACAATATGTGACGAGCACATTGCCGCCTCCGCCGCCTGTTCCTGACACACGCCCTTCGGCTCAACAGCAGCAGACGCCAACACTTGACTTACATTATAATGTCAAGCATACAATTCCCCAAAACTATAATGATGTGCAGGGTAAAGGTGAGTATGCCGCTGACCTGAAAAATCCGTCGAACATCACGTCTGAAGTCGAATATGACCCCGAGACGGGTTGTTATGTAGTGCACACTCGCCTGGGGGACTATGATATCGTCACCCCCTATATCATGTCGGCCGATGAATACAGCAATGCTGATTTCAGGCAGTCAATGATGGAATACTATCGTCAGAAGAATTCTGAAAGCGCACAAAATCAAGAGCAGGACCCGTTCAACTTCTTGGATATGCAGTTTGGTATGGGGCCTCTTGAGTCAGTTTTTGGCCCTGGTGGCGTCCAACTAAAGACTACTGGTTCGGTGCTCATCAAGATGGGCGTGAAGAGCAATTCGACTGACAACCCCTCGCTGTCGGTGTCTCAGCGCAAGAAAACCTACTTTGACTTCCAGCAAACAGTTCAAGCCAACGTTACTGCCACTGTGGGTGACAAGATGCGCTTCAATATGTCCTATAACACAGGTGCGACTTTTGACTTCGACACTAAGAACCTCAAGCTCGCCTATGAGGGCAAAGAAGACGAAATCATCAAGAATATCGAGGCTGGTAACGTGAGTATGACTACCGGCTCATCTCTCATTCATGGTAGCGCAGCATTGTTCGGTATCAAGACTAAACTGCAGTTCGGTAAACTCACAGCCACAGCCTTGGTGTCACAGCAAAACAGTGAGACTCAGACCGTGAGCAGTAGGGGTGGCTCGCAAACCAACGAGTTCTATATCTCTGCCGACAAGTACGACCAAAACCGCAACTTTTTCTTGTCGCATTTCTTCCGCGATAACTATGACGAATGGTGTTCGACTCTGCCGAATCCTTGCTCAGGTGTTCAGATTAAGCGTATCGAGGTGTGGATTACAAACAAGCGCGGCAACTTTAGCGAGGCGCGAAATGTCATGGCCTTTATGGACTTGGGCGAGTGTGATAAGAAGAACATCAGCAACGATCACTGGACCCCTGTGGGTGTGAATGTGCCCTGTGACACGGCCAATACCTTGTACAAAGAGATAAGGGATGGATATCCTGAAGCTCGTTACATGAACCAGGCATCGACCGCTTTGCAACCGTTGAAGGATTTGTATGGTTTTGAGGGGGGTAAGGACTATGAGAAGATTGAAAGCGCCCGATTGCTCTCCTCATCTGAATATACGCTCAATCCCACCTTGGGTTACATTATGCTCAAGACTGCTCTTGCCAGCGATGAGATTTTGGCAGTAGCCTATGAGTACACCTATAATGGTAATACCTATCAGGTTGGTGAGTTTTCAGGTAACGTCTCATCATCTGAACAGTCGCTCTATGTTAAGATGCTGAAAGGAACGACTTCATCGCCCGATTTGCCTATGTGGGATCTCGCGATGAAGAACATCTATGCTTTGGGTGCTTATCAGGTTCAGCGCAACAACTTCAAACTCAACATCAAGTATTTGAGCGACACGACAGGTAACGAACTGACCTATATCCCCGCTGGCGGCAAGGATGTCAATGGCGTGCAGTTATTGCAGGTGATGAACCTGGACCGCTTGGATGCCAACCAGGAGACGAATATTGACGGTCGGTTTGACTATTTAGAGGGTTACACTGTTCAGTCTTCGACGGGTAAGATTATTTTCCCGGTTGTTGAACCATTCGGTGAACATCTGCGCCAAAAATTCAACAACGATGATATTGCCAAGGATTATATCTACACCGAGTTGTATGACTCTACGCTCACTGTAGCCCAACAGTTCAGTGACAAGAACAAGTTTGTCTTGGCTGGTGAGTACCAGTCCAGCTCAGGTAGTGTCATCAGGCTGAATGCTACCAATGTCGCCAAAGGTTCGGTTGTCGTTACCGCTGGCGGTGTGACGCTGACCGAGAACAGCGACTATACCGTGGACTATACCATGGGTACGGTGACAATCATCAATCAAAGCATTATCGATGCGGGTACCAATATCAATGTCTCGCTCGAAAACCAGTCCACATTCAACATGCAACGAAAGACATTGCTGGGACTTGACCTGGACTATGCTTTCAACAAGAACTTCCATGTCGGAGCCACTATCATGCATTATGGTGAGAAGGCCATCGGTGACAAGGTCGCCATTGGTAGCGAGCTGGTCAACAACACCATTTGGGGAGCGAATGTCTCTTACAACACACAGTTCATGTGGCTCACCAATCTGCTCAACAAGATTCCGACGGTTAATGCGGTCGCTCCGTCGAGCGTGTCATTCCTTGGTGAGTTCGCACAACTGTTACCCCATCAGGCAAAGACGGGCTCTAACTCCGGTAGCTCCTATATTGATGATTTTGAGTCCACACAGAATGGTATTGACATGCGTGCGCCGTTTGCATGGGCTCTGGCGTCAACGCCCTATGATCCTTCTGCTGATGCGTTGTTCCCCGAGGCTTCCTTGACCAACGATGTAAACTATGGCAAGAACAGGGCTTTGCTTTCATGGTATTACGTGGACCGTCTGTTCACACAGCGCAACTCCTCATTCGCTCCTGGATACATCAAGAGTGACCTGAATGCGTTATCCTATCCCTATGCACGTGAAGTCGCATTCAGTGAAGTGTTCCCCGGTCGCGAGCTCAACTATGGTGAGTCATCTGTTATCCAAACGCTTAACCTTTCGTTCTATCCTCGTGAGCGTGGACCTTATAACCTTGATATTAATGTGGATCGCGATGATGGCTCCCTGCTTAATCCCGAGGATCGATGGGGTGGTATCATGCGCAAGATTGAGAATACCAACTTTGAACAGTCCAACATCGAGTACATTCAGTTCTGGATGCTTGATCCTTTCATGGATAAAGAAAACCTGCATAACGAGGATGGCGGTTATTTGTACTTCAACTTGGGTGAGGTGAGTGAGGATATCCTTAAGGACGGACTCAAAAGTTATGAGAATGGCTTGCCCATTAACGGTGACTCTACCTATGTCACTTCAAATACATGGGGTAAAGTTTCTACGCAATCGTCGATGACCTATGCGTTTGACAACACTAACGGCGCTCGAATCCTTCAGGATGTTGGTCTGAACGGTTTGTCTAATGCCGAGGAGTTACAGCACGACACCTATGCCAAATTCTTGAATCAGTTGGATTCAGTCTTGTCCCCGTCAACAGTATCTGCGATGCGGGAAGACCCGTTCTCGCCATTTAATGACCCGGCGACCGACGATTATGCGTTCTATCGCAACAACTACTACGACGCGAACAAATTCACCATCAATGACCGCTATAAGCATTACAATGGCACTGAAGGCAACGCTTTGTCACAGGCCGATGCCAGCGATTCTCAGTACCAGACTTCGCGTTCGACGCCTGATGTGGAGGATATCAATCAGGATAACACGCTCAACGAGTATGAGCGTTATTTCCAGTATCGTGTTGCCATCCACCCCGATTCTTTGAAGGTGGGCATGAACTACATCACCGACAAGCAGGTGGCTAATGTCCACACGCGTAATGGTGAGGTCCAGGAGGCGACTTGGTACCAGTTCACCATCCCCTTGGCTGAATATGAGAAGAAGGTGGGCACGATTCAGGATTTCTCCACTATCCGCTTCATGCGCATGTTTATGACCGGTTTCCATGCAACGACGCACTTGCGCTTCGCTTCGTTGGAACTGGTGCGTGGTGAGTGGCGTAACTACAAGTACAACCTCAACATGCGTGGTGATCATCCGGCTAACGGTACCATCAGCATCAATACGGTGAACATCGAGGAGAACGCTTCACGTGAGCCTGTTAACTACGTCTTGCCTCCTGGCGTTTCTCGAATCATTGACAGTGGTCAGTCACAGATCACGCAGCTCAACGAGCAGTCAATGCAGCTCACCGTTGACAATCTTGATGCTGGTGATGCCCGTGGCGTGTATCGCAACACCGATCTGGACTTACGCACTTACAAGCGTTTGCAGATGTTTGTTCACAACGAGGCAACGATTGATAATGAGACCAACCTGCGTAATGGTGACGTTTCGTTGTTCATCCGTCTTGGCTCTGACGTGAAGAACAACTACTATGAATATGAGATTCCTTTGACCTTGACTGCACCGGGACGTTACAGCACCAACAGCTCTACCGACCGTCTTAAAGTATGGCCCAATGAGAACATGCTTGATATCAACCTGGATGTTCTGGTCAATGCCAAAAAGAACCGTAACGCTGACAAGATGGCTGGCGTTGATGGCGTCAGCTATTCTGCCCGTTATCAAGATGTGGATGACGATCATCCCAATAACAAGGTCTATGTTGTGGGTAACCCGTCGCTCAGTAAGGTGCGCGTCATGCTCATCGGTGTGCGCAACAACTCTCCCACGACCAAGAGCTGTGTCATCTGGGTGGATGAATTGCGCGTGACAGACTTTGATAGCGAGGGCGGTTGGGCTGCCAAGGCTTCGATGACGCTCAACATGAGTGATGTGGCGACCGTCAACGTTGGATTCCATAAGGAGACTGAGGGCTTCGGCTCGGTTGACCAGAGTCTTTCTAATCGCCGTCTGGACAATTATGACCAGTATAATGTCGCCGTGCAGACCGATTTGGGACGTTTCTTGCCCGAGAAAGTCAAGTTGCATGCACCCGTCTATTACTCCTATACCAATGAGAAGACGACGCCCAAGTATAATCCGCTTGACCAGGACGTTGACCTCGACGAGGCGGTAGAGATCTGCGAGACCAAGCAGCAGAAGGACAGTATCATGGCCTTTGCCGTCACTCAGCGCACGGCAAAAAACTTCTCAATCTCCGGTCTCAAGTTTGACGTGAAGACGATGAAGGATCCCATGCCTTGGGATCCGGCAAACTTCTCGTTCAGCTATTCATTCAGCAAACAGCATCTGAATGACCCCGATAATGTGTACGAGAACACCAATGACTACCGTGGTAGCCTCCAGTACAGTTGGACGCCTTATTTCAAGCCTCTCAAGCCATTCGCATATTTTGTTGATGAGAAGAACAAGAACATGAAGTTCTTCCACGATTGGGAGTTGAGATGGTTGCCCACCAATATTGCCTTCAACTCGAATATCTCTCGCTACTATTATGAGCAACAGACTCGAAACGAGACAGGTCTTGATATTGAACTGCCCGTATCGGTCAGCAGGAACTTCCTGTGGGACCGCCAGTTCGCATTGTCATGGAACTTCACTAAGTCGCTTTCTGTATCGTTCAATAGCAACACCACCGCTCACATCATTGAACCGATCTTTGAAACTATCGGTCAGGTTGTCAACCGCAAGCTCCACCCCAACGAATACCGCAACTGGCGTGACTCGGTAATGAGGTCAATTAGAGACTTTGGTACACCTTGGGCTTATAACCAGACGTTCAATGTTACTTACAAGGCGCCGTTCAATCAGATTCCTATCTTGAGTTGGATTAATGTCAACGCCTCCTATAATTCGACCTATCGTTGGGACCGTGGTACCATGATTGGCTCGGTATCATCAGGTAACTCTATCGTTAATCAGACGACAAGGTCTCTGGATGGACGATTTGGCTTGGACCAGTTTTATTCCAAGATTCCTTACCTCAAAAAGGTTGACGATCGTTTCTCCAGCAAGAATAGTCAGCGTAAGAAACCTGAGAAAAAGGAGAAACCTAAAAAGTTCTCACGCACCATCAAGTTGAGTCCTGACTCTGCGATTGTCATTAACCACAAACTTGGTACCAAGAACATCAAGGTTTCAGCGACCACAAACGATGATAAACCGTTCAAAGTGGAATATAAGGTTAAGGACAAGGATAATGTGACCATCAACACTCTTGGTGAGGATAACCTCAAGTTCACCATTACCGAGGTGCAGAAGGCTGAAACACATAACTTCTTCACCGAGGCGGCACAGTATGGCGCTCGGGTCCTCATGAGTGTACGCAGTGTTAACCTGCGGCTGAAGAACACCACATCGCTCAATGTGCCGCAGTTCATCCCTGAGATTGGTGACGCTTTCGGACAGACTAACCAATATGATGTTATGGCGCCTGGATTGGACTTCGCGTTCGGTTTTGCAGGTAAATCCTATATTCAGAAGGCAATGGACCGCAACTGGCTCTTGGGCGACCCGAAACAGACGACTCCTGCGCTTTATTCCCGCACGAATGAGTTTAGCGCCGAGGTTCAGCTTGAACCGATTGCAGGACTCAAAATTACGTTGACAGGTAACAGGACTGATAATCGCACTAATCAAATTCAGTTCATGTATGCCGACCCGACCATTACCTATGGCGGCAGCTACACCAAGACCCATGTGGCAATTGCAACTGCACTTAAGGGCTTTGACGCTGATGACAACTATCGCAGTGTTGTCTTCGACAAATTCCTGAGCAATATTGCTATTGTCAAAAATCGCTTGCAAGAACGTTACATGGGAACCACTTATCCTGACAAAGGCTTCTTGAAGGGTACGGCGATGGCAGGTAATACCTACAGTCCATTGAACGGTGAGGTCAATGAGTCGAGCAGCGATGTGCTGATTCCCGCATTCATGGCTGCATATTCCGGCAAAGATGCTTCAAAGGTGACACTTAACCCGTTCCCGTCTTTGAAGGAAGTTCTGCCCAATTGGCGTGTGACCTATGATGGCTTGATGCGCATCCCGTTCTTCAAGCGGGTGTTCAAGGCGTTTAACCTCAACCACGCTTATCAGTGTACCTACACCGTTGGTTCATACAGTTCTTACACTGATTGGGTAACTATTGGCGATGGACTTGGCTTTACACGTGACGTGCTTACTGATGGCGCTATCCCGACATCACCCTATAACATCGCATCTATCACGTTGAAAGAGAGTTTTGCCCCGCTTTTGGGATTCTCAGCCACGTTCAACAACGACATCTCGTTTAATGCTCAATACAATGACGAGAGGTTACTTACTCTGAACTCTGCTGCCGGACAGGTTGTTGAGTCAACCAGCAAGCAGTTCAAGTTGGGTGGCAGCTACAAGATTGCCAATTTCAACAAGGTGCTCAAACTCAAGACCCAGCAGCAGAATGTGAATAATGACCTCGACCTCAACCTGAACATCACGATGTCGAGTAACACGGCTTTGATCCGCAAGATTGAGGCCAATACCGCACAGGCTACCAGCGGAACGCGCAGCTGGAATATCAGTTTCTCAGCCAATTATGTGGTCAGCAAGCGCATCACGATTGGAGCCTTCTATGAGTATCTGAGTAATATGCCGCTTGTCTCGACAAGTGCTTATCCCACGACGAGTACCAACTACGGCTTATCCATCAAAATGGACCTTGTCAAGTAAGCCTTGAATCATGAATCCCGCGCTGTTCAGTCTCATTGTCTATACCGTCACCGCTCTTGTTTTGGCGTGGCTCGGAAGACATGTAAGCAGTCGTGAGGAGGTCAGCCTGCGTTCGGGTGGGGGAGAACTGTCGCTGCTATCATGGGAAATTGTGGTAGCAGCGCTTGTCTATATCGTGGTTTCATCTTTACGATGGCTCACGTCATGGGACTACAATATGTATTACGGCTATTTCTTTAGCTTGCAGTCCCTTGGGGAATATTCACGAGAGAATTTTGAGCCGCTCTTTGCTTTGGTGACTTACGCTTTCTCGCGACTTGGCGTTCATTTCTCCATTTATTTTGCCTTTTGGGCGGTGGTTCAGGTTGCCTTGTTGCTGTATGCGATGCGGCACCGCAAGATGCTGTTGCCTTGGCTTGCACTGTGCACTTTCCTGGGACCGTATTACATCTTCTGGATGGGGTTCATCCGCCAGTCTATTGTCGAGGCCATGTTTGTGCTGATGGTTGAGTTGATTGTCCGGCGCAAATTTTGGATTTACCTGCTTGTCACGTTGGTGTCCATGGGCATTCACCGCATGAGCATCCTGTTCATTCCTCTGTATTTTGTGCCGCTCATACGACTGCCTAAACCTCGTCGCTGGCTGCCTTTCGTGCTGATTGCACTATGTGTTGTCCTAGGCTCCTTTCCACAATGGTTGCGGGTGTTGTTCGACCACTTGGGACGCTTTGCCGACCTGTTGGGTTATGGCCACTATTATCGCTTGTTCATGAGCAATGATCTGGAGTATGCGTTCCGCAACGTGATGGGACCTGCTCGTCTTTGTCCTCTTATCTCTTGCTTGCTTATGGTTTGGTATTATCCTTCCATGAGAAGCAGGTTTTCTCAGGATCCTTATATGCCAGCGATGTTCCGCTTCGCCGTGCTGTACATGTGCTACATTAACCTGTTTGCCAACACTACACAGTACCTTACCCGTCCCGGAGAACTCATGCGTACGGTATTCCTCGTCATGGTTTGCTACACGCTTCACTATCTGTGGCGTGAACGCAAGTGGTTGCCGTTTGCCGCTGTCGCTTTCTGCAGTTTCTATTATGTGTTCTATGAGATGGCCAAAGCCTATTTTTCACCTGCAAGCATTTACGTCCCAGCGATGTACCATACATTCCTCTTCTAAGATACAAAAAACCGCTTCTCATATTGAAGCGGTTTTTTTGTGGCGTTGTAATTAAATGCAGGAGTTACTCCATCTTGCTGCCAAACTTGTTGTAGCTGATGTTTTCCTCTTTGAACTTGTCCTTGGGCTCGGGAGCCTCGTCGGGATAGCCGATACGCACCACAGCAAGAGGAACGATGTTCTGCGGGCAGTTCAGCACATTTGCCACTTCGGCAACGCGTTCCATCGCAGGATAACATCCAGTCCAAACGGCACCCAGTCCCAGTGCATGTGCAGCAAGAAGCAGGTTCTCGGTAGCAGCCGAAACGTCCTGAATCCAGAAGTCGGGCAATTTGCCTTTGCCGTCAGGCATCGTCGTCTTGTCGATGTCGCCACAAACGGCAATCAGCAGCGGGGCGTTGGTCGGTTGACGGCCTGCGAGCATGTCGATGATCTTTTTGTCATTGATGACAATGAAGTGCCACGGTTGCAGGTTCACTGCTGTCGGTGCTGCCATCGCAGCCTTGAGCATGATGTCGATTTTCTCCTGTTCCACGGGCAGGTCCTTGTACTGGCGGATGCTCGTGCGAGTCATGATGTTCTCGATAGCCGCCTGATTGGTCGTTTCATCAGTGGTCGCTTCTTGTTTCTCTCCCTCAGGGGTTGAGCAAGCGCCAAGCATTAAAGCGGTTGCCATAACTAAAAATAATTTTTTCATTTTCATGTTGGTTTTTGTGAATAATGATAAAAGTATGTCTTGCACTGCAAAAATACACAAAAACATTGATTTTTTAGCACAGGTAGCGCCAAAATCATCGTTTTTATGTAATTTTGTACTCATGATGAAAAAGCTAATGATTATAGCGGCGATGCTCTCTGTAGTTGTCGCTGCGTTTGCACAGAACATGAGCAATGATGATTTGAAAAGTCGCATCGATGAGGTCTTCGGTGCAGTGTATAACAATCCCGATGAGCCAGGTGCTGCTGTGCTTATCATGCAGGGGAACGATACGCTCTACAGCCGTTGCTTTGGCGTTGCCGACATGGTGACAAAGGCTCCGGTGACACTGGAGACCAACTTCTGCATCGCCTCGGTGTCTAAACAGTTCTCGGCTGTTGCTTTGCTGCAGTTGGCTGAGCAGCGAAAATTATCGCTCAAGGATTCGCTTCACAAGTTCTTTCCTGAGTTCCGCGCTCCGTTCTTCAAAGACATCAGGCTGCACCACATCTTGAGCCACACCTCGGGCATTCCCGATGCGCGTTCGCGTAGCGACCGCAATTTCGTGCTCTACAGCACCGATGTTGAGTCGGTAGGGTATATGAAGACGTTAGACCACCTGAATTTCACTCCAGGCACTCAATATGAGTATATCAACCCCACTTTCCAACTCATCTATCAGATTGTGGAGCGAGCAACAGGCATCCCCTTTGAGACCTATATGCAGCAAAATGTCTTTGATAAAGCGGGGATGCTGACGTGCCGTTATTTTGAGCCTGACCGTGAGATTTCTCATATGGCGCATGGCTATGAGCGCAATGACAATGGCGTTTGGCAAGAGTATGACTACGGTGAGGAGAGTTTCTTCGCCACTAAGGCTGATGGCGCTCTTTATTGTTCCATCAACGACTTTGTGCGTTGGGAACGTGCCTTGCGCGACAACAAGGTGTGGTCTGCCGCCAGCAAACTTTACGCCTATCATCCTTGGATAAAGATTCCAGCCGATGCAAATTACGGTTACCAGCCCCATACGGGCTACGGTTACGGCTTCTTTGTGCAGGAGATGCCCGGTAAGCCTCTCCACGTCTATCATTTGGGCGACAACGGCGGTTTCACCATCTATGCGGGCAAGATTCCCGAGCGCAACCTCGTTTTCCTCTTTTTTTCGACTCGGCCCGACATCGACCGCTTGGCAATGGTTAACAAAGTCTATAGAATTCTTGGTTTTTAAATGAATATTCGATTAGAACAACCCAGTGATTACCGCGAGGTGGAAAACCTCACCCGCGATGCCTTCTGGAACGTCTATCGTCCCGGATGCACCGAGCATTTTGTGCTCAACCAGTATAGGAGTAACCCTGACTTCATTCCAGAACTTGACCTGGTGATGGAAGAGGATGGCATGATTATCGGCCACGTTATGTTTTCAAGGGCTGAACTGGTCCTTGACGACGGCAAAAGGCTTCCCAGTTGGACCTTCGGTCCCATTAGTATCCACCCTGACTACAAGCGCAAGGGCTATGGCCTCAAGTTGATGAACTGCGCTTTGGAAAAGGCGCGTGAACTTGGTATCGGCTTCCTGTGCATGGAGGGTAATATCAATTTCTACCGCCTTGCGGGCTTTGACTTGGCCAGCCAACATGGTATCCACTACCATGCCGAGCCACACGATGCGGAGGTTCCTTATTTTCTCGCCCAAGAACTTATTCCTGGATGGCTTGAAAACAATGGTGTTATCGAGGCCACCTATTGTCCTCCCAAGGGCTACTTTGTCGCCGATGCCCGTCCCGAGGAGTTCGCTGCCTATGAGGCAACCTTCCCTGTCAAGGAGAAAATGCTGCAACCGGGCCAATTGCCTCAGTTCTGCCAAAGCTGCGGCATGCCGCTGACGAGCAACGAGGACTGTGGTACTGATGCCGATGGCAGTATCAACTTCCTGCAGGAGTGTACGAGGGACGAGATGATTGAATACTGCGCGCAGTTTATTGACGAGGTTAACAAGAATCTGCCAAAGCCTATGACGCGGGAAGAGTACATTCAAATGATGCAAGGCTTCTTCCCCATACTGAAGCGTTGGAGAAAATGATACTTCGTTTGCTCATATTTATTGTGGCTTGCTTGACTTGCTTGACTGCAGGAGCGCAGGAAGAAGTGCAAGACACACTTCAAGCCAACGACATGATGGTTGAATTGCGGGAACTCGTTGTCAAGGGCGCACTTCCCAACACTCGACTCAAGGGCAACTCCATGATTACCCGTGTCGATGGTACGCCTTTGGCACACTCCGGCACCCTTGGCGAGATGCTGCTCATGGTGCCTGGAATGACAGGCACCGAAGATAGCCCCGAGGTACTGGGTAAGGGTGCTCCACTCATCTACATCAACGGACGTCTGTTGCGCGATGATAGTGAACTGAAACGCCTGCGCAGCGAGGATATCCGCGATGTGGAGGTCATCAACAACCCCGGCGCTCAGTATGACGCGACGGTGCGGGCCGTGGTGCGCATCCGCACGGTCAAGCAGCAGGGCGAAGGCCTCAGCCTTGACCTCACATTGAACTACCGCGCCAACGGGGTAGATGTCTTCGGTTCGGTTTATTACTTCCATCAGGACTACCGCCAGTACAGTTGGCTGGAAGAAACCACCAACACCACCAAACTCTTCCATCAGGTGGGTCCATACACCATGACCTGGAAAAACGACCAACTGACCTACACGGCAGGTGTCAACTGGCAAATCAACGACAATCATTCAGTGGGCGTTCGTGCTGATCTGACACATTATTTGGGCGGTACCAATATGGTCATCTATGACGAGGACGTGTTTGAGAACGAGGTGAAGATTGACCACCTTTACTCCGAGCAGACAAGTAAAGAGACCAAGCCGTTGGGCATCCTAACCAACGCTTATTATAACGGAACGGCAGGAAAACTGGGTATCGATTTCAACTTTGATTTTCTGTCCACTGAAATCAATACTGCGCGTGAGAACGTGGAGCAGAGTCTGGTGCAGGATGATTTCGTGCTCAGCCGTTCAGGCACCGAGAGCCGCCTCTATGCCACTAAACTGGTGCTTTCCTATCCCGTGTGGAAAGGTTCTTTTGAGGTGGGCACCGAGATGACCTTCGCTCGTCGCCACAACACCTACTGGATTGACAAAGAGTCGATTACCGATACCGATGCCGACATAAATGAGGACAATATTGCCCTCTTCGCCGAGTACGGTTTCAACCTTGACCGATGGGGTAGAGCCAGTGTCGGTATGCGCTATGAGCACACACTCTATGACTACGACGATGACAAGAACAGCGATTATCTGCATCGCAACATGGACGAGTTCTTCCCCACGGCGTCCTATTCTGTGCGCTTGGGCAATGTTAAGACTTCGCTGTCCTACAGCCTCAAAACAAACCGCCCCACCTTCTTTGCAATGAACGATGCCGTCACCTACATCAGCCGCTACTCGATGCAGGCCGGTAACTCGCAACTGCTCAACGAGCGACTGCACGACCTTACCTTGTCGGCCTCGTGGCAATGGCTCACGCTGACAGCCTCATATGGGCGCTGCAAGCATGTTATCACACAGTGGTCGTTTGTCAGCGACGATGATGCCGCCCTCATCAAGCACATTAACCTTGATCGTCCTGTCAACACCCTGGGCGCCTACATCGCCTTTACGCCGCGTGTGGGCATCTGGTCACTCAATGCCACCGTTGGCTTGGAGAAACAGGACCTCTATCTCGACCTTGAGGACCCTCATGTGACTGGCGGCATGCGCCGTGCCTACTTTGACAAGCCCGTATATACGCTGAACGTATTCAACACCTTCTCACTGAAGCATGACTGGCGTTTCGACATTAACTTCATGTTGCGCTCGCATGGTTATCAACTGAACTTCTACGATGACTACGACAATATGCGTCTCAACCTGATTGCACAAAAGAGTTTCCTTAAGGACAAGGCGCTCACGCTGCGTGTCGCCGTGCTTGACGCACTCCAGCGCAACCACATGAATGAGTACGGTGATATGGGCTACTACAAGATTCAGCAGAACAACCGCTATTCAACCCACAAGTTGCAGTTCACAGTTATCTACCGCCTGAACTCCACCCGCAGCAAGTACAAGGGCACTGGTGCCGGCAAGGACGCACAACAGCGCATGAAAAATTAGACAACTGTTAAACTTGTGTTAAATCCATTGTTGGCTCTTGACTCGTCCCTTAGGGCATACAATAATTTTGCAGTCGCTTAGCAAAACGTCGTACGATGATGAGTAAGAAAACAAAATTAAAAATCGGAGAGTTCTCACGGTTGATGCAGGTTACTGTAAAGACGCTGCGTCACTATGAGCAGAAGGGACTGCTGTTGCCTGACGAGGTGGACGAGCGGACGGGTTACCGCTACTACAGCATCGGCC
>DAIREJ010000048.1:13257-14458 GCA_036795635.1 Sodaliphilus sp. | reverse complement strand
TACCGTCCATGGGCGAGATGAGTCCTCCCAGCACGTGGTAGAGGCCATGATGCTGATTGGTATTCTCAATGCTCATCACGTCCTTGACATTTTCCACCACACAGATGGTGCTCGCGTCACGCGACGGGTTATTGCAGATGGGACACACCTCGGTCTCGCTGATGTTGTGGCACACCTTGCAGTAGCGAATTTCGCGACGCAATTTGATGATGGCTTCACCAAAGGCTACCGCCTCCTGCTCGTCACGCTTGAGCAGGTGCAGCACAAGCCGCAGCGCTGTTTTGCGCCCGATGCCTGGTAGTTTGGCGAACTCGCTGACCGCCGTTTCCAGCAAGTGTGAAGCAAATTCCTGTTCCATCTCCTATTGATTGTGTTTCACCAGACGGTCATACTCGGGGTTCCCCTCACGCAGCAAACGCTCGTAGCGCTCACGGTCATTGAGCAGGTCATAGGCGGCTTGCACGTCGGGGTTGCGGTGGTTGATCACGATGCTGTAAGCTCCCTGGTCACCGTAGATGTCACGCGCAATCAGTCCCTTGATGATATCCTTGAGAAGTTTTTCGCTGGTGTGGTACTTCTCCTCGTCATACTTGATGCTGTCGTTTTCGCCCATGCTGATCAGGTCGCGCATCATCTCGTCGGTGACGTTGAAGCCATTGTCAAAATCTTTAACCGTCTTGAACTGCTTGCTGATGGCCTTGCGGTTCTTGTCCACGTACCTAATGGCATACTGGTTGGTGATGCCTTTGGCGCTCAGGTCGCGGTAGTAGGTGGAATACTCGCTCGTGTCCACAGGAACATATACATCGGGCATCACGCCACCACCGCCATAGATGGTGCGACCGTTCAGCCTGGTGTAGTAGCGCAGGGTATCATTGAATTGAATGCTGTCTAGGTTGTAGTATTCGCCCTCGTTGTAGCGCTCCAGCAGTTCGTTCTCGTAGGCTTTCTTGTCGCCCCGTTTATAGGGCTTTTGGATGCAACGTCCGCTTGGCGTGTAATAGCGCGCTACGGTCAGGCGCATCATCGAACCATCTTCAAACTTGAAAGGTCGTTGCACTAAACCTTTGCCAAAGGTGCGGCGGCCAACCACTACAGCGCGGTCCCAGTCCTGCATCGCCCCTGCAAAGATTTCGGCTGCCGATGCTGAATACTGGTTGACAATGACCACCATGCGCAGATCCTTGTAATCACCCCATCC
>DAIREJ010000048.1:9342-13247 GCA_036795635.1 Sodaliphilus sp. | reverse complement strand
GAATTTTCGCCTTCGGTATAGACCATCAGTTGGCCACGCTCGAGAAACTCGTTGCACATGTCGATGGCGGCATTGAGATAGCCGCCTCCGTTGTCGCTCAGGTCCATGATCAGTTGCGTCATGCCCTGTTTTTTGAGGTCTTTCAAGGCGTCCATCATTTCCTCATGGGTTTTGGCACCGAAGCGTGAGATGCGCAGATAACCGGTTTGCTCATCAAGCATATAACTCGCATCAATGCTGTGAACGGGGATATTGTCACGGGTGATGCGGAAGGTTATCAGTTCAGGAACGCCGGCACGCTTCACCTTGATGGTCACATTGGTGCCTTTCTTGCCGCGTAGGCGTTTCTGGATATCGCTGTTCTTCATCTTCACACCGGCAATGAGCGTGTCGTTGACATAGATGATGCGGTCACCCGCCAACACGCCGACGCGCTCGCTGGGGCCGCCGGGCACAGTCTGGATGACATAGAGCGTGTCTTTGTTCATGTTGAACTGGATGCCCACACCACTGAACTCGCCCTGCAAGGGCTCTTCAAGTTCCTTGGTCTCCTTGGCGTCGGTGTAGGTGGAGTGTGGGTCTAGGTTCTCAAGCATCCCCTTGATGGCATCCTCGATGAGTTTGTCCTCATCAACCGAATCGACATACAGGGTTGAGATGGCATACTCGGCATTGAGCAGTTTCTGCATCGCCTGAGGCATACCATATTGTGCCGAGACGGACAAAGACAGTGCCACTAACAGTGGCAATATCAAAAATATCTTTTTCATGAAATCTGTTTTTTCGCGATGTTTACTTGGTGGTGAAAGGAAGTTGCGACAGGTCGGCACCCTCGGGTAGATAAGCGCTCACATCTTGACCGTAGCGCGCCAATTCACGCACGATACTGCTGCTGATGTGGCTGTACTCGGGCAGGGTGTATAGCAGTATGGTCTCTATGCCAGACAGGTCACGGTTTACCTCGGCGAGGTGTTTCTCGTTCTCAAAGTCTTGAATGAGGCGCACGCCGCGCACGATGTAAGTGGCACCCACCTGTTGGGCTGCATCGATGGTCATGCCGTTGTAGGTGATGACACGCACGTTGGGGGCATCCCTGAAGACGCTCTCTATCCACGCTTTGCGTTGCTCCATGCTCATGAACGACCGCTTGTCGGCGTTCACACCGATGGCAATCACAAATTCGTCAAACAACGGTAGGGCACGCCTCACGATAGATTCATGTCCTCGGGTAAAAGGATCAAATGACCCGGGAAACAGCGCGATGCGCTTCTGCTTGTTATCAATGCTCTGTGATGTCTTCATCATCCTCGTTTACTAAGTTGTCAATAATGAAATTCTGGCGCTCCATGGTATTCTTGCCCATGAAGAAGGCAAGCATCTGCTTCACCGAGTCCTCCTTGCGCAACGACACGCGGTCAAGCCTCATCTCTGGACCAATGAAATCCTCAAACTCGTCGGGAGAAATCTCGCCCAGACCTTTGAATCGGGTGATTTCGGCATTCTCGCCCAGTTTGTCAAGCGCCTTCAAACGTTCCTCGTCACTATAGCAGTAGTAGGTCTCCACCTTCTGAGGCTTGGCTTCGCGCTTGTTGGTGCGCGTCTTGCGCTTCGCGTCTTTTTTGTTGAGGACGCGGAACAGCGGCGTCTGCAGGATATAGAGGTGGCCCGTCTTGATGAGTTCGGGGCAGAACTGCAGGAAATAGGTCAACAGCAACAGGCGGATGTGCATGCCGTCAACATCGGCATCGGTAGCGATGATGACCTTGTTGTAGCGCAACCCGTCGATACCGTCTTCGATGTTAAGTGCAGCCTGCAGCAGGGCAAACTCAACGTTCGTGATGACTCTCTTTGGGTCCATGCCGTAGGTGTTCAGCGGCTTGCCTCGCAGCGAAAACACCGCTTGGGTCTCTACGTCACGTATCTTGGTGATTGAACCGCTTGCACTCAGACCCTCGGTGATGAAAATAGTGCTTTCGTCACGGCGGTCATTGTCTTTGGGAGCGCGGGCGTCATTAAAGTGGACGCGGCAGTCGCGCAGTTTGTCATTGTGCAGGGCTGCCTTCTTGACGTTCTCGCGCACCTGTTTGCTCACGCCGGCGATAGCCTTGCGCTCACGCTCGTTCTCCTGGATTCGCTTCAACAATATCTCGGCGGTCTCGGGCGCCTTGTGCAGGTAGTTGTCCAGTTCACGCTTGATGAAATCGTTGATGAATTTATAAATGGTGGGGCCGTCTTTCCACATGACACTGCTGCCCAACTTAATCTTGGTCTGCGACTCGAACACGGGTTCCTCGACCTTGATGCTGATGGCGGCGACAATGCCGTTGCGGATGTCGCTGTACTCAAAGTTTTTGCCGTAGAACTCCTTGATGGTCCTCGACAATGCCTCGCGGAAGGCGCTCTGGTGCGTGCCGCCCTGCGTGGTGTGCTGGCCGTTGACAAACGAGTAGAACTCTTCACCCAACTGCGCGGCATGGGTGATGACCACCTCAATGTCGTCGCCCGTGAAATGCATCAGCGGGTACAGCGGGTCGTTGGTCATATTCTCTTTCACTAGGTCGCTCAAACCGTTGCGTGAGTGGTACTTCTTACCGTTGAACGTGAGCGTCAAGCCCGTGTTCAGGTAGGAGTAGTTCTTAATCATCTGCTCGATGATGTCCTCACGGAACTGGTAGTTCTTGAAAATGCCGGCATCGGGCTTGAAGCGTACGAGTGTACCATTCTCCTCGCCATCGCTGGCAGTGATGATACCGCTTTCCTCCTTGGCGACACCCTCGTTATAGAGGACCGACGAGCATTGCCCGTCACGCACGCTGCGGATGTAGAACTCGGTAGACAGGGCATTCACTGCTTTGATACCCACACCGTTCAGACCCACCGAACGCTTGTAGGTCTGAGTGTCATACTTGGCGCCGGTGTTCATCTTGGACGAGGCAGCCTTGACCTGGTCAAGGGGGATGCCACGGCCGTAGTCACGGATAGTTACTATACCATCCACCACATCAATGTCGATAGTCGGCTTGGCATAGCCGGTGTTGAACTCGTCAATGCTGTTGTCGATGACCTCCTTGATGAGGACATAGACGCCGTCGTCGCTTTGGGAACCGTCGCCCAACTTACCGATATACATACCGGGGCGTTGACGGATGTGCTCACGAGGCGACAATGTTACAAGTCGGTCGTAGCCGCCAAAATCGCTTGCGCCTTGCTGTTGTCCTGAGTCTTCTATTTGGTTTTGATTATCTTTTGCCATTCTTGTTTTTGGTGATATCTGCGTTTTAACCTGCAAATATAGTAATTTTCCTGCAACTTTTGGGCCAAAGAATGGCAACTATAAGGTTTATTAACGATTGGATGTGGCTTGGGTGGTGGTTTTGATGTTTCTGTGAAACGACGAGGCTTCAGATTTGTATCATTGATAATTGTTTTGTACATTTGCAGCTTGATAAGAAAACTCAAAATACATTCAAATACTATGGCAAGATTTCACAACTTCATGCTTTTGTGCTTGTGCGCCTTGATGGCGGTTCCCGCTATGCGCGCCGACCACTTGACGATTATCGCAGTTAATGACACGCACAGCCAGATTGATCCCACCAGCGATAACCTGGGCGGTATTGCTCGCCGTCGTGCCATCTATGATTACCTGCGTGCCGAAAACCCCAACACGGTCCTCGTTCATGCCGGTGATGCCGTTCAAGGTACGCTCTATTTCGCCCAATACCGTGGTGAGGTGGAGTTTGCGCTGATGGACACCCTCGGCTATGATGTCATCATCTTGGGAAATCATGAGTTTGATAACGGCATGGAGGAATTGGCTGCCCACTACCGCAAGGTGGATGCTGTGAAAATCAGCGCTAACTATGATGTGAGCGCGACTCCCCTTGACGGTCTCTTCCAACCCT
>DAIREJ010000048.1:0-9332 GCA_036795635.1 Sodaliphilus sp. | reverse complement strand
ATTGGATTAAAGCCGTCGGAGACAAGCGTGTGGCGTTCTTCGGCATCAATGTCAACCCCAAAGGTTTGATTTCGGACTCCAATTGCGAAGGCCTGCGCTACATCTATGCCCCTGACGTTGCCGATGCCACTGCCCGCTACCTCAAGGAGGTTTTGCACATGGACTATGCCGTCATGATATCCCACATTGGCTACAGTAGTTATGAGCCCACTGAGCCGAACGACTCCTTGATTGTGACCAAAAGCCGCTACATCGACATGGTCATCAGTTCACACTCCCACACCACCATCAAGCCCGGCAGTGCGATGTCCCGTGTCGCCAATGCCGACGGCAAAATGATTCCCATCGGTCAGAACGGCAAAGCAGGCAAACTGGTCGCCACCTATGACCTTGACTTGGAAACCGGTGACATCGTTTACAGCCACATCCCCGTGGATAACGCTTGGGATGAGGCTGCCAGTCGTTATTCAGCCATGGACGAGTGGCTTGCCAAGTACAGACATGGCGTGGACAGTATCATGAGTAATCCTGTTGCCATCAGTGCCCGCCACATGGCCAACAGCAGTGCGGCAGCCCAAAACTGGGTGAGTGATGTTGCTATGACCATCATCAAGAGGCTGTCAGGCATCAACAACATTGATTGTGCAATCATGAACAAGGGGGGTATCCGTGTTGACATGCCCGAGGGTACAGTTACCGAGGGTGTTATCCGCAATATGTTCCCCTTTGAGAACAGGTTTGTCGTCCTGGAGATGACTGGCATCGAACTGCTGGAGAGTGTCAAACTCATGTGCGCTCGTGACGGTGATGCTGTGAGCAAGGAACTTCGCGCCACTTACAATAGCAAGGGAGAAATGACAAGTGCCACGGTTAAAGGCAAGAAGATTGACCCGAAAAAGACTTATATCGTTGCCACCATCGACTATCTGGCCAACGGTGGTGATTACATGGTTCCGATGAAAAGCTGCAAGCGCTTGTTTGTCGATAATGTAAAATACGGTGACCACATCTTGGACTATGTGAAAGAACTATCCGAAAAGCACGTCAAGATCAATGCCACCGACGAGGTGAGAATCAAGCAGAAATAAAGTTGAGCGGGAAACCGTAAACTAATTACGAAAGATGACCAAATTCAGACATATATTGTTCAGTGTGATAGCAGCATTGATGGCGCTGTCGGCCTCGGCTCGTTCGGCAAGGGAATTGCCTAATATGTTCAACAATGTTGACCAAGTAGCTATGAACACTTGGGTGGACAGTGTCTTCAACTCGCTGTCGCCCGAGGGCCGCATTGGTCAGCTGATTATCGCGGCGGTGACACCCTCGTCGAACGATGCCACGCGCGACTTGGTGCGTCAACTGGTTACCAAGAATCTGGTGGGCGGACTCATCTATGAGCGCAGCACCATGAGTGATCAGGCGAACATCACTAACCTGGCACAGTCGCTCGCCACGGTTCCGTTGATGATTACCATCGATGGCGAGTGGGGATTGGGCATGAGACTGAAGGAAGTTCCTGATTTCCAGCGCAACCTCATCTTGGGTGCCGTGAACAACGACATGCTGCTCTATGAGTATGGTCGTGAGGTGGCACGCCAATGTCGACGATTGGGCATCCAGGTGAATTTCGCCCCGGTGCTTGATGTGAATGACAATCCGCAGAATCCTGTTATCGGCGACCGCTCCTTCGGCGAGAATCCCGAATTGGTGGCCCGACATGCCATCGCCTTTGCACGAGGCCTCGAAGACGGCGGCGTGATGGCTGTGGGCAAGCATTTCCCCGGGCACGGCTCATCCAGCGAGGATTCACACAAGACACTCCCGGTCATCAAAAAGTCGTTACAGGAAATAAATACCTGTGAACTGGTGCCGTTCCGCAAATACATCGAAGCGGGACTGAGTGGCATCCTCACAGCCCATCTGCTGGTACCTTCAATCGGTGACGGCGAGGCTCCGACGAGCCTGTCACCACGCTGCGTGTCCACTTTGTTACGCGACGAATTGAATTTTGACGGTCTCATCTTCACCGATGCCCTCAATATGAGAGGGGCTACGCAACTGCTCAAAGGCTCTGCTTGCGTCAATGCGCTGCTTGCCGGTAATGACGTGTTACTCATGCCCGAGAATATCAGCGATGAGATTGCCGCCATCCGTCAGGCTATTGCCAATGGTTCCCTCAACCAGAGTGTGATTGACGAGCGATGCAAGAAAATCCTGCGTTACAAATACGCACTCAATCTCACTGAACCGCAGCGCATCAGCACTGCCAACCTGTTGAACGATGTCAATTCCCAGCGAGCCAGCGTGCTCAAGCGACAACTCACTGCAGGCAGCATCACCGTCATCAAGAACAACGATGAGATTCTGCCCATCCGCAATCTGCAGAGCCGTCACATTGCTGTCGCCACCATCGGTAACGAAAAAGGCACAGCATCGATGTTCACACGCCGTTGCGCTGATTATGCCCAGGTGTCACGTTTTGACCTTGACAAGGCGGGTGGCGCTTCGGCGCTGGCCGAACAATTGAAGGAAGGCCACTATAACACCATCATTGTGGAGGTGGGCGATGATAGTGATGCC
Source organism: Sodaliphilus sp. (assembly GCA_036795635.1). Taxonomy (GTDB): domain Bacteria; phylum Bacteroidota; class Bacteroidia; order Bacteroidales; family Muribaculaceae; genus Sodaliphilus. The sequence continues at coordinate 6,752 of DAIREJ010000048.1, read as the reverse complement.
TACCGTGCTGCGCTCGATGCCGTGGTCAAGAAGTGCAAGAACCTTATCGTAGTGCTTACCTGCAAGCCCTATGATATCAAAAAATATGGTGCGGCTATCACCAACAAACATGTGAAAGCGGTGATGCTGACCTACCAGAACGACACCCTTGCCGAGGATTACGCCGCCCAGACCATCTTCGGTGGTAACACGGCAGACGGTATCCTGCCCATCTCGCTCGCCTTTGACGGTAAAAAGACGCGCTATGAGGCGGGCGATGGCATCAGACTGGAGGCTAACCGCTTGGGCTATACTATCCCTGCCGAGGTGGGTTTGGATAACCGTCTGATGACCCAGATTGACTCAGTGTGCCGTTTGGGTGTGCAGCAGCACGCTTTCCCTGGCTGCCAGGTGGTTGTGGCACGTCATGGCAAGGTGGTCTATAAGGGCTCCTTCGGTACCATTGATTACAGCAGTTCGGTCAAGGTTGATGACAATACGCTTTTCGGACTGGCATCGGTTTCCAAGGCGACAGGCACCATCAGTGGTGTGATGAAGGCGTTTGACGATGGCAAGTTCCGCCTCGATGACCGTGCGAGCCAATACATCCCCGGCCTGCGTGACGGCGACAAGGAGGACATCACCTTCCGCGACCTGCTCTATCACGAGACGGGAATGCCCGCCTCGTTGAATATGTGGTATATGATGATGGATGACAAGAGTTATACCGGCGAACTTATCGTTGGCGCCCAGGATGCCACCCATACCGTCAAGATTATGGAGGGCGCTTGGGGACACAAGGACGCCAAGATGCGCACCGACATCCTCTCCTCGGTTAAGACCGACAAGTTCAACATCGCCATTGCCGATGGACTGTGGGGTGGCAGGGTCACCTATGACTCCATCATGAACCGCATGTATCACGCCAAGTTGGGCAAGAAGAAATACCTGTACAGTTGCTGCAATTTCTCGTTGCTTGCCGATGCCGTGCAGCGCATGACGCACTCGCCGCTCAACTACTATGTGAACAATTACATCTTCGCCCCACTGGGTGCTTATCACACGATGTACCGTCCCTTGAGTAAGTTCTCGCGCGACGAGATCGCCTATACCGAGAAGGATACTTATCTGCGTCGTCAGCACATCCATGGCTACGTCCACGATGAGTTGGCCGCCTTCTCAGGTGGTGTTCAGGGAAACGCGGGCCTGTTCAGCAATGCCAACGACCTGGCGAAACTGTTCCAGATGTGGCTCAATGGCGGCACCTATGGCGGTATGCGCCTGTTGAAGCCGTCAACCGTCGAGACCTTCACAACACAAAAGAGTCCCAACAGCCACCGCGGCTTGGGCTTCGACAAACCTGTAGTGGGCAACCCCGACGCCAGCAACACTTGTGCCGAGGCAACCCCCGAGACCTTCGGCCACACCGGCTTCACAGGGACCTGCTTCTGGGTGGATCCCAAGAATGACATGATTTACATCTTCCTGAGCAACCGTGTGTGCCCCACGCGCAACAACCCGAATTTCGGTCGCATCAGCGCACGCAGCCACATCCAGTCGCTCATCTATCGCGCCATCCGTGATGAATAAACAATTAAATACTAAAATACATAACATGAAAAAATTAGCATTTCTTTTCACTGCCCTATTGCTGCTCGCATCGTGCAGCAAGGGCTACAAGGTTACGGTTACCTTCCCCGATGACAGCGCCAACGGCGAGACCGCTTTCCTGACCAACTATGACACGGGCGACACCCTCTTGAGCGCCACAGTAGAGAACAACGCCTGTACCTTTGAGGGCAAGGCCGACAAGGGTTTCTTTGCCCGTCTGCTCGTGGGCGGCAACCGCTATGGTTTCATAGTGGAGCCAGGCGACGTGAAGCTTGACATTGCCAATGGAAACGCCGTGAGTCCGCTCAACGACAAGATGGCGGCTTGGAGCAAGGAAATGCAGAAACTGGCAGACGACTCGACGATTACCGAGGCCGAAGGCGATGCCCGCTATGCCGAGGGGCTGCTCAAATTCTATCAGGAGAACAAAGACAACGCCATTGGTCCCTGGGCCTTCTGCAACTACTTGATGTATAAAGACTTTACCGAGGCCGATATCGATGCCATGCTCAAAGAGGCTCCCGCCGAGTATGCCCAACTCAAGCGCGTTGCCAAGGCAAAAGATGCTGCGCGTCAACTCAAGGTGACTGCCGAGGGCCAGAAGTTCATAGACTTTGAGGTGCCTGCTGCCGATGGTACGGTGCAGAAACTGTCAGACTATGTCGGCAAGGGCAAAGTCACTCTCGTGGATTTTTGGGCAAGCTGGTGCGGACCTTGCCGTGCTGAGATACCCAAACTGCAGGCGCTCAAAACAAAATATGGCGACAAGTTCGACGTGTTGGGCGTTGCCGTGTGGGACAATCCTGATGATACCCGCAAGGCTATTGAGCAGCTGCAAATCACCTGGCCCGTCATCATCGGCACAGAACAACTGAACCAACCCACCGACCTCTACGGCATCAAGGGCATCCCCCATATCATCATTTTCGGCCCCGACGGCACCATCTTGTCACGCGGTCTCACGGGCGATGACCTTGCCAACAAACTCGCCGAAGTATTGTGAAATCTTGAATTGTAATTTCAAACACACATTTACCTGTAATGAATACCATTTGGATTGTTTTGCCCATCTTGACATTGCTGATGTTCGAGTTGGGTTTGAACCTGAGAATTGAGGATTTCAAGCTGTTCAAGACGCGCCCCAAACCTGTGCTGGCGGGTCTTATCGGTCAGATTATCATCTTGCCCCTGCTGGCGTGGTTCATCGGCAAGGCTTTCGGGTTGGAGCCGATTTTCCTCATCGGCTTCGTGCTGATAGCCTGTTGTCCCGGCGGCAGTTCGTCAAATGTGTTTTCCATGTTGGCCAAGGGCGATGTGGCGCTGTCGGTGTCGCTCACCGCATGCAGCTCGATCATCACACTCGTGACCGTGCCGCTCATCATGCAATGGGTGACCAGCGCCGAGGGTAATGCCGTGATGGTGCATCTGCCCGTGGGCAAGCTGTTGATGCAGAACCTGGTGCTCATGTTCCTCCCCATTGTTGTGGGTATCATCGTGAAGAAGCGCTGGGAAAAAGCGGCCGATGCAATGCACCGTGTGCTCTCGCGCATCGCCTTTCCCGCCCTGATTTTTCTCGCTGGCGTCTTCTTCTTCCAGAACCGTGAGGCCATCATCGACAGTTTCGCGCAATTGGGTTTGTCGGTGACAGTGCTCATCCTGCTGGCCATCGGCAGTGGTGCCTTGCTGTCGAGGGCGATGATGCTTTCGGTTCAAGAGCGCCGCACCATCGTCATCGAGGTAGGTATGCAGAACGCCGCCCAGGCTATCGCCATCGCGAGCAGCCCCCTGGTGTTTAACAACGACGTCATTGCCATCCCTGCCATCATCTATGCGTTGATGATGAACGTTATCCTGATCACCTACGTTGCCATCATCAAGAATTGACAGGAGAACATACTTAAACTAAAATCTAGGTGTGTCACCGTAATTGGTGGCACACCTAGATTATGTGAAGCATGGATGACAGGTCATCAGTTGGACCATTGGTTGTACACCAGATAGTTGATCAGGGCGGTCAAGTCGTCCATGTTAACAACAGTGGAGTCCTCTACATTGTTGCAAGAAGCGGAGTTTGCAAAATTGATGGAAGTGTTTTCATTTACCAGGTAGTTGATCAATCTTGTCAAGTCATCCATATTGACATAGCCGTTGTCGTTCACGTCACCACGCAGGATTGCCGGAGCAGTCACCATGATGGTTGAGGTGACTTCAGGCAAGTAGTGCAAGACATGGGTCGGGTGACTGAAGTATTGGATGTTTTTGAGCACGATGGGATAGCTTTCCTCGGCATTCTCGGGAATTGAGAAGGTGATGTTGTAAATCACACCCTCGTTGCCCACGATAGCGCAGGTGTCATAATTATAGGTCTGGCCTACAATGATGCGGCGGTAGCGCAGGCTGTCACCTTCGGTGAACTGGTCATTTTGTGTGAAATCAAGGAATTCGACTTCGGCAATGCGCTCTGTGCCCTCAACAGTGACGAGATCCACGCCGTCGGGTAGGAAGACATCGATCTGCAGCGAGAATATGCCACCTTCATTGTTCAGGCTCACGGGAATCGTGACATTCTGGCCACTTTGTGTCTCGACGACTTCGGGCATGGTAATGGAGGTATTATTCTGCACGGTGATGTTAGCCGTCACGTCAGCGATGTATTCTATGTCAAAAGTGGGTGGATTGAAATATTGAATGTTCTTGAGTTGGATGGGATAAACGCCCTCCTCTTCAGGTAACTGGAACGTGATGTAGTACATTGCGCCCTCGTTGCCGGTGATGGCACTGACCAGATAGTGCTCAAGGTTGGAGAAGATAATGCGGCGGTAGCGCTCGTTGTTGCTGTTATAGTGGTCTTCAACACCGTATTCAAAGAAATCTGCATTGGCGATGCGCTCGCTAGGTTCAACATCAACAATTTCAACACCGTCGGGCAAAATAACATCGACTTGCATCGACAAGACACCGCCCGAATTGTTCAAGTTGACGGGAACAGTAACGGTGCCTCCATTTTGGCCAGATACATCGGGCATGCTGATGGAATAGTCACTCTGGGCGGTGGCTGTCAGGGCGCTTAAGCACATCAGACACACCGCCATTGAGGACAAGAAACTTTTGAGATTGATTCTAATCATTTGTTGGTTGATATTAAAACACTTTGAAATATGGCTATTTCTTGGTTGTGGTTTTCTTTTTGGGAACAGCGGCTTTCTTGGCTGGAGCCTTCTTGGCAGCGGGCTTTTTAGCTGGCGCTTTCTTTTCGGTAGCCTTCTTTGCCGGCGCTTTCTTTTTGGGCGCGGGTTTCTTCTCCTCGACAGGGGCGGGAACCTCTTCGTCAACGGGGAAGTCGCCGGTAGTGTCATTGACGATGTTGTTGCGCATCATCTCTACCTCGCGGTGCAGCCTCTCGATTTCCTGCTCCTGGTTGCGGATGGTCAGCAGCAGCGAGTTCAGCTCCTCGTTGTCGATGCTGGCGGGATACTGCTCCTCGACGCGCGTCATGAAGTCGCTCAGCACGTTCATGTAGTTGGTGAATGCTGTGTAGGGCGAGTCATAGGGGCTGTAGTGGCTGTGTACCGAGCCATCGTCGTTGTGCTTGGTGGACATATAGAAGAAGTGGTCGCTGCCCTGCAGGTAGTTCCAGTCCTGCTTGATGCGGCGGTCGGTGCACAGACGCACGCGCTCACCGATGCTGTACAGCTTCCTCACTGCCTCCTGCTGCAGGGTGTTGCCCAACCAGGCACTCGTGTCGCGAGCCTCGTCGGTCCAGGACATGGGGTAGGGCACGGCGAGTTCGGCAACGGGCTTGAACTTGGAAACCACCTCGCTCGGCGTCCAGAACTGGATGTCATGCTCGGCGGCAAAGCGTGGCAACGCACGCATGAACTCAAAGATGCCGCTCTCGCGAGGCTGCAACTCGCCAAAGGCGTCATAGTTCATGAACAGGTTCACCAACTGCTCCTCCTGAGGCAACTCGTTGATCCAGTTGATGTACTTGTCAGCGGTCAACGGATAGGAAGCCCACTCGGGGTTGCTGAAGCGGAACGAGATGTCATCACTCAGTTTGCCGTTCTTCAACAGCAGTTTGAGTTTAGGAGCCGAGGCTGAACAATAAAGGAAGTTGGGCGAACGCCAGCCAAGCACGTGCTTGGCATCGGCGGTGATGGCGGCCTTGAAGCCCATGGCATGTACCATCGACGCGATGTCATCGTCATAAATCAGCTCGGTGTTGCGGAACACCTTGGGACGCTGCCCGAAGAGTTGGAAAATCTTTTCGTCATGCGCCTTGACTTGGGCGACAAACTCGTCGGGGTCATAGAGCGACGACAGGCTGTGTGCATAGGTCTCGCTCAAAAACTCCACGCAGCCCGTGGCGGCAAGGTCTTTCATCGAGTCAATGAACTCGGGCACATACTGCTCCAGTTGTTCCAGGGCAGTGCCGCTGATGGAGAAAGCCACCTTGAACTTCTTGCCGTTTTCCTTGATCATGTCAAGTAGCATCTGGTTGGCGGGCAAATAGGACCGCTGGGCAATGCGCGTGATGATATCGTCGTCGGCGAAGTCATCATAGTAGTAGTGGTCGTTACCGATGTCAAAGAAGCGGTAGTGCTTCAGACGGAACGGTTGATGAATCTGGAAATAAAAACAAATCGCTTTCATATCTTATTCTTGTTTTAGTTAAATTCGTGAAATTCGTAGTTTGTTTATGCTAGCGGTTGATGAGGTTGCGGTAGATGTTGATGACCTTGGCTCCGGCTTTGTCCCAGGTAATTTGGTTGACCTCGGCCAAGCCCTGCTCGCGCAACTCCTTGAACATCGCAGGATACTCGATGATGCTGTAGATGGCATCGGCCATGGCATTGGTGTCCCAGTAGTCAATTTTGATGACGTTCTCCAGGATTTCGGCACAGCCGCTCTGCTTGCTGATGATTGACGGCACGCCCATCTGCATCGCCTCAAGCGGTGAGATGCCGAATGGCTCACTCACCGACGGCATGATATACACGTCGCTGGCCGCCAGCATCTCATACACCTGCTTGCCCTTGAGAAAACCTGTGAAGTGGAAGCGGTCGGCAATGTCGCGCTTGGCGGCGAGTCGAATCATCTTATCCATCATGTCGCCGCTGCCCGCCATCACGAACTGGGCGTTGTTGACCTTGTGCAGCACT
>DAIREJ010000047.1:9186-14777 GCA_036795635.1 Sodaliphilus sp. | reverse complement strand
GAAGTCGGTGATAGCATAAGCGCACTCGGGACGTGCACACATTTCGGTGGGGCCCTCACCGGTGGTGAAGATAACGGGCTCAGTCCAGTCGGTGGTGCGGCCGTCAGCGGCAACAGCCTGTACCTCTACCTCATAGGTGGTGTTGGGATCCAGACCCTCGATGGTGTAGTTATTGCCTTCGATACCCTCAACAACGGTCCACTCGCCGGGCTCGTTACCGGGAACATCGATGGTCACGTCATCCAGATAGATAGCCCACTGGTTGTAGCAGTCAACGTGACGGAATGCGAGGCGGCCTTCCTGACCAGCATAAGCGCTCAGGTCAATGGTGTAAACCTCAGGATCAATGCCAGGCTCAAAGCCAGCCTGGAGAAGCTCGAAGTCTTCAATCTCCTCACCCTCGCCAACAGCGATGTAAACATCGAAGTGATCCAGGTACCAACTTGACTGGTTCCAAGCAGTGAAGGTCAAGCTGCCACCGAAGGGAACAACGGGAGTGATCAACCAGTTGTCGGGTTCGAGAGGCTCGTAGTCCTCATAGCTTGCCGAGCCGAAGTAGATGTTGCCATCACCTTGATAGAGGCCCCAGTTGTAGCCGTCACCGTCAGCGTCGTAAACCATCCAGTCGTCGAGGTTGGTGTCGTCGCTCCAAACGAGGTGCTGAGCCATGTTGGGATCGTATACCCTGTAGCGCAGGTTGAACAGAGGATCGTGGTCGTTGTCCCAAGCTACGTCAGCAGTGGTAGCGGCGGGATCTGCGGTTACGTTCTCGGGCATAACGGGAGCGAAGTTATCGGTAATATCGGTCCAGTCATTGCCAGATGCATCGTCCAGAACAACCGTAATGTAGTAAGCATAACCTGATGCGAACACATAGTCATCACCACGGCCACCCAGAGAACCCTGGCTGGCAGCAATCCACATCTTGGAACCAGGAGTGGGGTTGGTGATGCAGAAGTCATAGATACCAGCGGGAATCAGGATGGTAACCTCACTGTTCATCACGATGTTGGAGGTAGTCAGAGAACCATCTGCATTCTCGGGGATCTTGTACTCGAACTCAGCATAAACTGCAGCCGAAGCATCGCCGCTTTGGGTCAGAGGACCAGTCGTGGGGATAACGGTGCCGTAGGTGTTGTGGTCAGCATCGAGCAGCATCTGGTAGCCAGAGCCATCGCCCCAAACATCACCTACACTCAAGGTGATTGAAGCATAGCCCTCAGGAACGTCAGCACGGATGCCATCAAAAGCAACATGCTTCGTAAAAGAAGCCTTAGCGGGATGGTTCGTCGTGTGACGAACAGTCTGAGTAGCATCAGCCTTGGTCTGACCCATCATGGGGAGAGCCAAAGCAGCAACCATAAGAATAAAGAAAAATTTCTTCATAATGTTGAAAATTTAAAAGTTAATAAAAACGATCTATAAATCAATATATTATTTGCTTTTAGGTTTCTATTCTTTTGCAAAAGTACAAAAAAAAACAACAACTCCAAAGATTACTCAAAAAAAAACAAAAAAAATACCGTTATCAATGAGAGCCACGTCTTTTAGTGGCAAGACATCAACTGTCATGCCTTGAATGAGTGATTTGATACGGTAGTAATCAGAAGGGATAGCCGACCGAGAAGTGGAACTCACTGTCGCGCTTGAATTTCGGGTGCAGCAGGGGCCAATGTTCCTGTCCGCCAGCGGGGTTGTGCGCCTTCATGCCCATATCGACACGCACGAGGAAATACTTGAAATCCAATCGGATACCGGCGCCATAGGCCGCTGCAATCTGCTCATAGAACTTGTTGAACTTGAAGACGCCGCCTGGCTGGTCCTCATAGTCCTGGATGGTCCAGATGTTACCCGCATCCAGGAACAAGCCGAGTTCGACCACCCAGAACAGCTTGGCGCGGTACTCAAGATTGAGGTCAAAACGGATGTCGCCGCACTGGTAGATGAAGTTGGAGAGGCTGTTGTTGCTGTTGTAGGCACCGGGACCCAGCGTGCGCACGCCCCAACCTCGCACACTGTTGGCGCCACCGCTGTAGAAGCGTTTCTCGAAGGGCAACACATCGCTGTTGCCATAGGGGATGGCGATGCCAGCGCCCACATGGAAGGCGACGCTCTGGCGGCGATCAAAATAGTGTGTCAACGCATAGTCGGCATCGGCCTTGACATACTGTGAGTAGCGGATGCCCAATGACTTGTAGCTGCCGTTTATGTCAGCCTTTTGTCCCGAGATGTTGGACAGGGCATAGAGCAGGTTACCGGCTGTCTCGGCGTTGGCGCGGATGGTGAACACATCGCGTTGGAAACGGCCCATCTGCAGGACATTCGTCTCGGTCTTGTTGGTGTGGTAGAAGTTGTAGCCCATCCTCATGATCAAGTGGTCCTGATAGCTGTATCGCAGCAGCGGATTGGTGATGCGGTCAAAGAACTCATCGTTGAACTTGGGGACGCTGATGACGCTCAGGTCAAAGAGCGTCAAGGTGTGTGACAAGCTGCGGCTGCGCTCGGTCCACTGGTAACGCCATGCGCCGCCGGCGATGACACGGGTGTACTCGGGTCTGGCCTGATAGTCGAAGTTGACGGTGAATGCCGTCGAGGCCTGTATCTTGCGCTTGAAGGAACGCTTGAGGAAAGGAGCCATGAACTTGGGGAACGTGACACCTAGCTCGGTAGAATACTCGCTGTAGTTGTTGTTGATCAAGCCGCCCAAGTCGCCCGACAAGCTCTCATAGGAAACCTTGGCCTTGGCACTGAACACCTCGGCACCCTTGAACAGGTTGCGGTGCTCGTAATCAACGCCCACGCCGAATCCCAAGTCACCCTCGCTGTTGGTGCCCTCGAGCGAGACCGACACGGTCTGCGTCTTGTCGGGTTGCAGCAGCACATAGGCATCCACCATGAGCACGCCGTCCACCTCGCCAACGGGCCTGACATCGATATTGACCTGCTTGAGCACAGTCAAACGCCCAAGGGCACGGTAGGTGCGGTTAATCGCCTCGACATTATAAAGTGCCCCCGGCTCGATGTGGTTGCACTCGTCGATGATGTCAAGCCGCAGGTAACGTTCCTCGCCCTCCACAACCTTGACGCCGCCCTGTATCGTCACAGTGTCGACGCCGTGGAAGCCGTCGCGCATCTCCACGGGGTCATAGTTCATCACATAGACCACGTTACGGACGTAGAAGGGTTCATGCTCGGTGTAATAGGGCATGTGGTCGTTGCGATAAGGTTCACGCGTGTTGAGTGTGAGGTCCACCGCCCGGGAACCTGCGGCAGTGTCGGCGGTGAAGGTAATGTATTCCTTATTGAAGGCATAGTAACCGTGGTTGCGCAAATTCTCGGTAATGTGCTGCCGCCACTCATCCAGCCGATTGTAATTCAACAGATCGCCACGACGAACGCTGAAGTGCGATGAGTCGGCGAGGATGATGTCACTCATCTCCTCGTCAGGGATGTCATAGTCAATGGAACGGATGAAGAAAGGCTCGCCCAGGGTGATGTCATAGTCCACCGTGGCCTTGCGTTTAACGCTGTCGGCATTGACGCGATAGTTGACCGTGTTATCCATGAATCCCCTGTTGCTCAAGGCTGTGTGGAGCTGCTCGGCACTGGTCACTGTCAATGCTTCATCATAGATGACCGGCGGTGTCCCCACACGCTGGATCCACCGGTTGAACCACTTGGTGTCGTCCTTGCCCGACATGTTGTAAAACGCCAGTTGCAGTTTCAAGCCACCCAGAACGCGGTGATTAGGCGTTTGTCGCAGGTAGTTGGCGAGTTGGGATGACTCAACATCCTTGTGCGGGTCAGCGATATTGATGTTGACCTTGTCGAGCAAGAGTTTGTCCTGGGGCACATGCTTGGTCGAGGAACATGACGCCATGAGCGTCATGACAGCAACCGCCATGACGATAAGCTTCCATATCCTTGACAATGACCCTCTCATTTATTCGGGAGCGCTCTGGGAACTCGTGTTCTCGAGGAGGCTTTCTCACTCCATGAAATTGCGTTGTGCCTTGTCGAGGAGCAGGTCAAAGCCTGACTCGTTACGCAATGACTTGATATTGAGGGGCGAGAGGTTCTCACGCTGCAGATTGTGAAGGCTGCCGTAGCCCAGTTCGATGGCCTTGCCCAGATACTCCATCGCCTTGAAGTTGTCGCCCCTTGCCGCCATGAAGAGAGCAGCATAGTAGAAGTTTTCACCACCAGGCAGGTTGGACGACGTGATTTTGTTCAGCCACGCGAAGGCTTCATTATCGCGCCCCAACTCGCTCTGCGCCAATCCACTGAGGGCATACAGGTCATCGCCCAGCATGAGCATGGTGTTCCAGTCCTTGGTCGCCAATTTGTTTTTGTCCAGGCGCTTGAAGAGCATGGAACGCATATAGAGTGCCTCGGGGTTGCCCGGGTCGTTGGCGAGCACTGCGTTCAGATAACCGAGCGCCTCGTTATCATTGCCCTGATCGGCAAAGAGTTCGGCCTTGCAAAGCAACATGGGCGCATACTGGGGCGCGATTGCAGAGCAGCGGTCAAGCGCCTCGAAGGCTGCAGCGGCATCGGGGTTCTCACCGGCATAATAGGCGGCCCGTGACTTCACCAGATAGAACTCGGGACGTCCCGGGTCGGCAGCAATCGCCTTATCCACCAGTTGCTGTGCCTCGTCATAGCGGGAAAGTTCCAGGCAGCACTTAGCCGCATTAAAAGCCACCATGGGGCTGTCATACAGGCCGTTGTTTTTAATGAAGTTGAGGTCCTTCAAGGCTTGAGCAAACCTATTGTGATCCATCGCGATGTTGGCACGCAGGTAACGGTAAAGGCCTGCTCCGTCGGCGCTTTTCTCGGCAATCCCCGTGAGTGCGTTCATCACAGCGTCATAGTTTGTGTCACTCAAATCAAACAGGCGCTTTGCCGCATCGCCGCCGTCGCCCACCGACATGCCGCTGATCAAATCGATCACAGCAGCTTCGATGTTGCCCTGACGGGCATAGATGTCGGCACGGTTCACATAGACCTGAGGCTCAACGCGGAAGAGCGAGACAGCCTTGCCCGCTTGATCGATGGCTGCTGCATAGTTGCCTCTTGCCTGCTCGACGCACGCGATTCCATACATCGCGTCATAGTTCATCGCCTCGGCACGCAGGATGGTCTTGAAGGCCTTTTCGGCGGCATCCAGATTGCCTGCCTTGAGATTGGCCTTGGCAATGAGGTCGGTGCAAGCGAGTGACTTGGGCTGCAACGCCTGGGCCAACTGCAGGTCAGCGAGTTCGCTGGAATAGTCCCTGCGGGCGTCGCTGATGCGAGCTCTGAGGATATATTCGTCGAAGCGCAGTTCCTTGTCGGTCTTGGGCGTGAGCAACATGGCCTGGTTGACGTCGGCAAGCGCCGAGGTGTAGTCGCCATTATAGAAATGCTGATGGGCACGCGCAAACAACGTGTTGTAATCGTTGGGATCGCTGGCGATCTGCTCATCATAGACCTTCATCACGGCATCGGTAATCTTGTCCCTGAGCAGGGCATCACTGCCCTGCCCCATCATCGGCAACGCGTACAGGGCAGCGAAAGCCATGAGGACGATATTGGTGAGTGTCTTGTTC
>DAIREJ010000047.1:7641-9176 GCA_036795635.1 Sodaliphilus sp. | reverse complement strand
CTATTATGTCAAACGTTTTTTCTTGTCAAGTATGTGATTTCATTTGCAGGGTGTGAATGGCAGCGACGGCCATCATGCCTGCCGTCTCGGTGCGCAGACGGCTCTCGCCCAAGGTCACGGGAACGAAACCCGCGGCGGTGGCAGCCTGCACTTCCTCGGGGCTAAAGTCGCCTTCAGGGCCAATAAGCACCGTCACATCCTCGCCTGGGTGGAAGGCACTGGCCATCGTGTGGCGCTGCTCACGCGGCAACTGCTCGTCACAGTAGGCAATGCAGCGCGTGCCGGCAGGAGCCCAGGCGATGACGCGCTCGACGGGTGTCATTTCGTCAAGTTGCGGCAGCGTCGCCTTGAGCGACTGTTTCATGGCCGAGACCATGATTTTCGTCAGGCGCTCGGTCTTGAGAATCGTGCGCTCGCTGTTGTGGCAGCGCAGCGGGATGATGCGGTCCACGCCCATCTCGACGCACTTCTCCACAAGCCACTCCATGCGGTCGAGATTCTTGGTTGGCGCGATACCCAGCACGATTTTGCACCCCCAATGGGGCGGCTGCTTCACCTTGTCTATCGCCTCGACGGCGCACCGCTTGTGGTGCGCCATCGTGATGCGACAGGTGTATAGGTTACCGTTTCCGTCAACGACCTCGATGATGTCGCCCTCGCCCATGCGCAACACCTTGACGCAGTGCTTGGAATCTTCCTCGCCCAACGTCCATGTGTCGGCTATATCAGGACAATAGAAACGGTGCATTTTTAGTTGTGAGTTGTAAGTTGTAAGTTAGGTCAATGTCGCCTAAAACCTAAAGCCTACTTCTCGTCACGGACATGTTTGTACTTGAACAGGAACATGAACGACACGGCAACAACAAGGGCGAAGGCGGCGAAGATATACCATGCGGTGCTCCAGCTCGTGGCGGTATTGCCCACAAGGAAGCCATCTTCGGTCCAGTGGCACAGGCTGTTGACGATAGCACCCGCGGCGAGCGTACCGATGGTAGCACCCAGACCGTTGGTCATGAGCATGAACAGACCCTGAGCCGAAGCCTTGATGTTAGGATCACACTCCTTGTCCACGAAAATACCGCCCGAAACGTTGAAAAAGTCAAACGCAACACCGTAAACCAGGCAGGACAGCACAATGAGGATGATTCCCGGGAAAGCAGGGTTGCCGGCACCGAAGAAGAAGAACCTCAATACCCAAGCGAACATGGCAATCAACATCACGACCTTGATGCCGTAGCGCTTGAGGAAGAACGGAATCAACAGGATACACAGCGCCTCGGCAATCTGCGAGAGCGAGACGAGCATCGTGGCGTTGTTGGCGCCGAAGGTATCGGCCATCGCGGGATCGCTCTTGAAGTGCGTCAGATAAGGTGTGGCAAAGCCGTTGGTCACCTGCAGGGACATACCCAGCATTGCCGAGAAGATGAAAAACATCGCCATCTTCTTGGTCTTGAATAGTTTGAAAGCGTTCAGACCCAGCGACTCGACAAGCGACTGCGATTCCTTTTTCACCAACTTGCACTGCGGCAAGGTCA
>DAIREJ010000047.1:0-7631 GCA_036795635.1 Sodaliphilus sp. | reverse complement strand
GACACCATGAACTGCATGTAGGTGTACTGGAACTTGTCGGCGTTCTCGCCCAAGGTGAAGCCGAAGCTGCCGTTGCTAAGCACGGCGCAGTTGACAAACCACATCGTGGCGATAAAACCGATGGTACCGAACACGCGGATGGGCGGGAAGTCCTTCTCGGTGTCCATGCCATTGTCCTTGAGCAGCGTGAAGGCCACCGTATTAGACAACGCCAAGGTGGGCATGTAGAATGCCACACTCAACGTGTAAATCGCAATAAACGCCACCCTGTTAGGCATGGGGTTGGTCATGCCCATATAGGCCAAAGCAATCATCGCCATGCCAGCAATCAAGTGGCAGATGCCCAGCAGGCGCTGCGGCTGGATGTACTTGTCGGCTACAATACCCATGAGCGTGGGCATGAAAATCGACACAATACCCTGGATGGCATAGAACCATGCAATCACATCGCCCATGCCGGCACGTCCCAGATAGTTGCCCATGCAGGTGAGATAAGCACCCCACACGGCAAACTCCAGGAAATTCATCACAATGAGTCTTAACTTCAGATTCTTCATAATCGCTCTTTTATTTAATTAATGTTGTTTTATTGCACAAAATTAGTAAAAAACCGCCGATTACTCATCACCCTGGACGGGATTAGTTTTCTGAGCGATGATTTTTTGGACGCGAGCAGCCATTTCGTACTCCTCTTTATCGACATAATACTGCATGCGGCGCTCAAGCTTCTCCACAGGCAGATCCTCGAGGGGCACTTGCTTTTGCGGCTTAATTTCCTCATCACGACGCCAACGGTAACTGGTGTGTTGCATCACTTCGGGGGTGGTGAAGATGGGCGCGCCGGTGCGCAATGCGATGGCGATGGCGTCACTCGTGCGGGAGTCAATCTCTACCTGGGTCGTGCCATTGGTCAGATGCAGCATAGCGGCAAACACACCGTCCTTGAAGCTATAGATGTTAACATACTGTAACTCAATGCCATAGACATGAAATAGGCTCACGAACAAGTCATGCGTCAATGGCCGTGACGGCATTACCTGCTCAAGATTAACGGCAATGGACTGCGCCTCGGCGGCTCCCACGACGATGGGTATGCGGCGGGTCTCATCGGGCGTACTGTCGGCATTTTCCAAGAGCAACGCATAGGCTCCAGCCTGCACCTCGCTGCGCGTGATGCCCAACACCTTGAGCTCAATCAAATTTTCTCTCTCCATTCAATATAGTTGTTTTTATTGTATCCTTATAATTCATTCAACACACCTATTCTAAACCAAACAATGGTCATTGATTCCCTGACATCAATTGATCATAGTCTATCGTGTCATATATGAGACGTTTTACTGGCCTATAGGCTGGATGCAACACATTGCGTGTGCTATCATTCCACTGGCTTTCAACACCGCCCAACCACAACATCATCTGCCCTATTACATCGGTCATCAAGGGTTGATTCACGGCATTTACAATAGCCGAGGCTCGCTCGGGATGACGTGCCTTGTATACAGGAGAGCACCAAATAAACATCGGTACTTCATTCTCAAATTTCACCATCATCCGCGACTTGAGTGGATTGTGGTCGCGCTCCATGAAGTCACGATAGTCATATACTTCCTCACCATGGTCGCTCAACATCACAACAACCGCATTGCGATAACGATAATGATTGATGATGACCGATAAAATATAATCATTATATAATGTGGCCCTGTCAAAATGCAAGACTTCCTCCCGACGTGATTCGTCCATGTACGGGGCTTGAGCTACAGGTACCATATTCGTTGTCCATTGTTCCCAGCGGTCATCATGCGGATAACGGGAGTCATAAGCCGTGTGTTGGCCCATCAAATGAAATACCACGAGATTACGCTTGCCAGGCCTGTTTTTTTGAAAATAATCATCCACCAACTCCTTATCATACTGGAACGTCTGATCATTCACAGCACGATAAATGTGATCAACCATTTTTTTGTTAAACAAGAAATCCATGAGCGAAGCGGTATGGAATTCATGCTGCTTGTAATCACGCTGATTGTCCCACCAATACACTTGCCATCCTGCACTTTTCATCACGGCTGTCCAAATGGGGCTTTGCTGCCATCGCTCTCCACAGCCCAGGCTGTTGAGGCTGAGCATGTTCTTAATCACCACACTGGTAAGATTGTATGGCGAAACAACATTCGTGAAAACAGCCAGCAACCCTTGATCCCGCTCGGCGCGCATCAATGGCGATGTCTCTAGCCCATCTCCATACAGGCTCGAGTGCCATTTATTGTAACTTTCGCCTATCACAAGCACCAAATCCATCGAATCGGTTAAACAATTCACTGCATCCGATGATTTGGCAGTTTTAACGGCTAAATCGATTGCCGTCCATGTCTCTTGCTGGTGCAACTTTAGTTTCACTATAGAACTGCACAATGTTGAAATCGCATCGGTGGAGTAATAACGACCTTCGTACAACTCAAGTTCATACAGCGAACTATAGCGATGCACGATTCTGCGTCCTATCCACAAGCCCTGCATCAGCATGACGAGCAACACCACAGTAACGACAAGCGAGGGCACAAATTTGCGCATCAATGTCATCACTTTGACACGTTTATACTCAGCAAGCAGGATTAACGACAACGTGAGCACCACGATGATGATCGATCGACGAGTTCCTGGTGCTCCTATCCACGTGCTCAAGAACTCAGAACTCTCATTGGCATTGGTCTCAATTAACAGTTGCAATACCTCGGGCGTATAGGTGGTGCTAAAGTTATTGATCAAAAAAAGGCTCACTAACCAGATAGCCAAAAGGATGACATATATCACCCACTTGACGAGACGGCGATGAGGCACTTTAGTAACAATAAAAACTACAATATAGGCAAACACAGCAATGACACTCATGCTGCTCACAGCCCACTTGAACGTATCAATGGGCATGTTGTGAACCCTAATATGATATAACAGGTTTGTCCACGTGTCAGGGACGAGTGTGAATACGATGGCAAGCCACAAGGGCCACTCTCGGATCACAGGTTCCGAGAACGCCTTCAAAATTGATTTTATATTCAACTGCTTGCCCATATCTCTTGTTTTGTGTCATGTGGTGATGATGCCACTGCCATAGCACAAGTCACCCTGCTTGTCATAAATCACGGCGAACTGGCCCGGTGCGATGCCCTGCACATCCTCCTCGCTCTCGATGACCCAGCGACGGTCGTCTAGGCGCGCGAACTTGCCGCGCATGATGTGGGGCGTGTGCCTGTTCTTGAACATGATGTCCACAGGACCCTCGACACCTTGCCAAGGGTTGCCCGAGATGAAGTGCATCTCGTCGAGGTTGAGCGTGCGCCCGTACTGCTTGGCGGTGCCGTAGCCGTTGGAGACATAGATGACATTCTCATCAACGTTCTTGCGCACTACATACCATGGTCCTCCGCTCAGGCCCAGGCCTTTACGCTGCCCGATGGTATGGAACCAATAGCCGCGGTGCTCACCCAGCTTGCGTCCTGTCTCCAACTCGATGATGGGACCGGGCCGCTCGCCCAAATGGCGGCGGATGAAGTCGTTATAATCAATTTGCCCCAGGAAGCAAATTCCCTGGCTATCACGGCGATAGGCATTGGGCAACTTGGCTTCCTCGGCAATGCGGCGCACCTCCTCCTTGGGCAGATTGCCGATGGGGAACATCACGTGCAGCAACTGCTCATAGGTGATCTGTGCCAGGAAATCGGTCTGGTCCTTCACCGGATCGACCGCCGTGGCAAGATATTTCACGCCGTCAATGACCCGTGTCGTGGCATAATGGCCTGTCGCCGTCTTGTCAAAGTCCTTGCCCCAGCGCTGCTCAAAAAAGCCGAACTTGATCATGCGGTTGCACATCATGTCGGGGTTGGGCGTGAGGCCCGCCCGCACCGTGCGCAAGGCATATTCCATCACATGGTCCCAGTACTCCTCGTGCAGCGAGACCACCTCCAGCGGGAGCCCATAGCGTTTGGCAATGAGGGAACACATCTCGATGTCCTCCTCGGCGCTGCAATCGCCCTCGTCATTATCCATGCCGATGCGGATGTAGAACAGATGCAGGTCTTCGCCCCGCTCCTTGAGCTGATGAACGACGACTGCACTGTCCACGCCACCCGATATGAGTACTGCAATGCTCATTTTCAGCTATTTGTCATCAAGCTTTGTCGAGGACTTCTTCCTCCACGCGGTTCTCGGTGAAGTGCGCGGCAATAAAGTAATCCAGTGAGATTTTACCCGGCCCAGCCAGCAACATGTAGATGAAGATGCCGATGAACATCACAGGATAGCCGGGCTGAAAATTGAACATCTGGTTCGTCACCGACGACGGTGTTGACATAATGACGTTCTCGGCCACCAACATCAGGCCCAGCGGGAACAGGACAGCCAGTCGCGTGAGAAAGCCCAGCATGATGCACACGGCACACAGCAGCTCAATGACCACTAGCACAGTCATGGCACCCTCGGGCGAGAGGCCCAGAAATCCGTTGAACGAATGGACAATCTCGTCAAAATTAAGCATTTGACGGATGCACAACTGCAAGAACATGATTCCCGTGAACAGTCGCAGGAACAGACGCGACAGATTGCTGTAGGTGTGACCCACACTGTAAAGGAACAGATTTTTGAGAAAGTTTGTCATAGCTTGCTGTAATGTATTTAATAAATTGGATTTACCGCCGCCATCAGGGACTCGACGGACAAGGCCTTGTTCACAATGGTGCGTTGTTCATCAAGGATATAGCAACACGGGAACGCGCGCAGGTCAAGGTCGCGAGACAGATTCTCGCCACAACCGATGACCCAGTTATCGGCATAGCCTGCAGCGGCTTTTGCCCATTCGGCACTATACTTGTTGGTGCTCAAGCACACCAAGACCGCCTCGCCTCCGCCCAAGAGGGCATTAAGCGCCACATCGGTACTCAAGCGCAGTCGTCCAATCATGCTGTCGGTGCTGTCATCAAGAAAGAGAAGGATATAGGATTTGGCGGTCAAATTGCTCAAGCGTTGCTTTAAACCATTTATGTCAACATATTCAAAATCAAGTATTGAACCAACTCGAACAGAATTGATGCGAGACAATTGTTCGGCATAGTGGTCGCGCACGTTGCGAGGCAACTGCTTGCAGGCCGCAAGCGCCTTGGCGAAAGCCACATAGACCTCATCGCTCCAGTATTCGGCATCGGTTCCATAGAGGGCCCGCTCGGCCACCTCACCCACTTTCAGGAGGTTGGCGGTGTTGGACTGCGCTTTGTTGACGAAATCGCGCACCGTCGCCATGACCACGTTGCGGTGGGAATAGCGGAAAAAGTCCACATAGTCGCGGAAAGTCGTCTCGAACGCAGCGTCGTCGCTGATGGGCTTGCTGATGTCGAAACTGTCCCAAAAATGAGTGATAATGAAGTTGCAGCGCTCCTCGAGCGTCGAACAGGTGTCAGGCGCCATGGGATAGGCGAACAAGGCGCCGGGCTGCTGCTCGGCATATTGCACCTGTGCCTCAATGGGCAGGCATGACACGGCCAATGCGGTGATAAACAATAAAATAGGTTTCATTTTCATTCTTATCAAGCTATTACGGCTTCTTTTAAACGGCTAAATTACTACAAAACCGCCAACCGCTACCCATCAACGGGCAAAAAACTGTATTGTGTCAACAATTTTTCACATTCCCTGTCTTTGTGTGCGAGCTGTCGCTCGCAGTGTATGGGTGTAAAGGTGTATGGGTGTATTGTTTGGGCCTTTGAATCTATTTTTAGGGGTTTTGAGTCGGTAAGTGTGAGAAAAATGCTAATTTTGCGCTCGATTTTCAACAGGGAAGCCGTCATGCATCCCTGTCAATGACAAAAACTTGATGATGATGACCAAAGAGGATTTGAGGATTGTGTTTTTCGGGACACCAGACTTTGCGGTTGAGAGCCTGAAAAGACTTGTTGACGGCGGTTACAACGTGGTTGCCGCTGTGACGATGCCCGACAAGCCCGCCGGTCGCGGGCGACAGTTGCAACAGAGCGACGTGAAGCGGTTTGCCGTGGAACGTGGCCTTCCTGTACTGCAGCCCACGAGTCTCAAGGATGAAGCGTTTCTCGCTGAGCTGAAGTCGCTTGAAGCACAGTTGTTTATCGTGATTGCCTTCAGGATGCTGCCCGAAGCTGTGTGGCAGATGCCTCCGCTGGGAACGTTCAACCTGCACGCCTCGCTGCTGCCGCGTTACCGCGGCGCCGCCCCCATCAACTGGGCCGTGATGAATGGTGACACCGAGACCGGAGTGACCACCTTCTTCCTCAAACACGAGATTGACACGGGCGATGTGATTCAGCAGCGATCCTGCCCCATCAACCGCCATGATGATGTGGAGGCCGTGCATGACCGCCTGATGGTAATGGGCGCCGACATGGTAGTAGAGACTGTGAATGCCATCATCGAGGGCACCGTGACCCCTATCCCCCAAGAGCAAATGCTCACCTCAGGGCAGCATCCCACGCCAGCCCCCAAGATTTTCAAGGAGACTTGCCAAGTCGATTGGTCCCGCCCCGCCGAGGTGTTGTATAACCACATCCGCGGCCTGTCGC
Organism: Sodaliphilus sp.; assembly: GCA_036795635.1. GTDB lineage: Bacteria > Bacteroidota > Bacteroidia > Bacteroidales > Muribaculaceae > Sodaliphilus. Next base: position 1,047 of record DAIREJ010000047.1, on the reverse strand, counting down.
CCTACCCTGCTGCCTGGACCATCCTCGTTGACGAGAAAGGCACCGAGTTGACCACACTGAAGATTTTCCGCACCGGTGAGCCAGAGCCATTCTCGACTGATACACGTCCTGCCCCCGGCACTATCCTCGCCGACCGCAAGACGCTGCGCGTGGCAGCCGCCGACGGCTGGCTTCAAGTGCTCTCGCTGCAGCAGTCGGGCAAGAAACGGATGGACACCGACGCGTTCCTGCGGGGTTACACGATTCCCAACGGCGGGCACTGCAAATCTTAAGTATCACATTATCATATCATGTATCACCCAAAAGAATGCAGGGCGTTCTCGATATGAGAACGCCCTGCATTGGGTTATGTCATTCGACATCAATCGAATGGACGTCAGTTCACTGAATTACCTTTCAGTCCACATGGAGATTTTTGCAGGCCACTGGCCATAAACCAGATAGTTGATCAGGGCGGTCAAGTCATCCATGTTGACGACAGTGGTGTCATCTAAACTATTGCAAACAGCTGAATTAACCATATTGACAGGAGTTCCATTTACCAGATAGCTGATCAGGGCGGTCAAGTCATCCATGTTGACTTTGTTGTCACCGTTCACGTCACCGCGGACGAAGGCGGGCGTGTTGTCAAACAGAGTCACCTCCTCGATGTTGCTCCAGTCACTCTCGGTACCATCCAGATACAATGCCTTAACCCTGTAGAGGAAGGTGCCCTCGGCTGCCAAGTTCTCAACGGTGTAGAACTTGTCGGTGATACCGGTAATCAGACGGCTGTTCTGGTCACCAGTCTCGAAAGCCCTGAGCATAGCTGCGGTAGCATCACCGGTGTAAACCTCGAGCTTAGCCATATCAGGCGAGTAGCTCGTTTGGGTAGAGGTGACGGTGATCTTCTCACCAGCGCTTGCGGTTACCACCCAAGAATAGGTCTCACCAGCACTGAAGTTGTGGCCCACGGCAGCAGTCTGGGGCGTGGCCACAGTGATGTTGCCAGAGCCATCGCTAGTGTTGTCAGTAGTGATCTTCATCGTGAAGGTCATGTTCTCGTAA
>DAIREJ010000046.1:0-14798 GCA_036795635.1 Sodaliphilus sp. | reverse complement strand
ATACGTCCGAATCCATTAATACCGATTTTAATCTTCTCCATTTTTGAATGATTTTTTAATAAATAATGTAGATATATAACTGTACTTTTATTTTTTTATTATCTTTGCATGGATGTTAGTTCACAAACAGCCGCCATGCGGCTGCAAAGGTAACAAAAATAATTGATACCTCGCTGACTTTGAGTGGCAAAATGCTGCTTTTATGTTTAATTAAGAATGTTTAATATATTCGCATGTTATAATTTTTTAAAAACTTTACAATTATGGGTTTTATTAAAGAGTTTAAGGAGTTTGCCATGAAGGGCAACGTAATGGACATGGCTGTCGGTGTTATCATCGGTGGTGCTTTTGGCAAGATTGTCACTTCTCTGGTTGACGATGTGCTTATGCCTGCTATTGGCATGCTCACTGGTGGTATTGATCTCTCTGGTCTGCAGTACAAGATGATGTTACCCGCTTTGGATGGTGGTGAGCCTATTGCAGGAGCCACGCTCAAGTATGGCGCTTTCATCCAGAACATCATCGACTTCCTGATCATTGCCTTCTGTATCTTCTTGATGGTTAAGGCCATGAACAAGATTATGCCCAAGAAGGAAGAGCCCGAAGCTCCCGCTGGTCCCACCCAGGAAGAGCTGCTCACCGATATTCGCGACCTGCTCAAGGACAAGAAGTGAGACACACGCCCCAAAGGGCAAACCCGCGTGATTCATCACGTGTGAACAAAAAAAGCCACACCCTTCACTCTTTTGTGACAAAGGGTGTGGCTTTTTCATTAACAACACGAATAAAGGCCATGCCGTTTGGCATAGCCTTTATTCGTTTTCTTCAGGGTCTTCTTCTGTGCGTAATCAGTCGATTTTCAGCAAGCCTGTGCGGTAAGCTTTACCAATCAGTTCAGCTACATTGCGTGAGTTGGTCTTGCGTAATAACTGTTTGCGATGATATTCCACAGTGTTGGAGGAGATGAAAATTTTCTCTCCTATTTCCTTGCTGTTATACCCTACTGACAGCAATTCAAGCACTTCCTTTTCTCTGGAAGTAAGTTCAATATTAGGGGAATTCATAATATTATGTTTTGATAAAATGCTAATTTTAACGCAATTGCAAAAGTAGACATGAAATACAAGCAGACCAAACAAATTGGCAATTAATTGAGCATTTTGATAACAAAACTATGTATTTCAGTAAAAATTTTTGAATTTTTTCTATTATTTGCTGTATATAATACTGTCTTTTGATATTTGGGAATTCCTTGAAAAAAGGGTGTTAGAATTGCAACACAAACAATGGGGTTGGGGCAAGAGTACTTTTGATCAAGTACTCAGAAACTGATGATAGCGGTGTGGTCATTGATGATTGTCTCGTTCTTGGTGCCGATTTCATTACGGTCCTCAAGAATACTGCGTAACACCAGTCTTGCCGTTTTGTAGATATGCAACCGCATCACAACCTTTACAAACGGGCGTAGCAGGCTCTTGACCGTTTCATTCACCACATGATCCACGCCTTTAATGAGTTCTTCGATGACACCGCGATTATCAAATCCGCCCTCATTGCCTTCAGCAAAGGCTATATATACCCGAGTGACAGGTCCTTGCAGATTCTTGAGCAACAGATTGGCCACGGCATGAGGTGTGTTGGGCAGATGGATGTACTTCATGATAAATGGGTGCTTGATGCGGTATTTGTCGATGGCCTGACTGATGTTAGGCCAGTAACGTGAGAGCACACCATGCGTCATGGACGGAATGCAGTTGACAAAGGTTTCACGGGCACGCTCGCCAAAGTCATCATCACCTGGCAGACGATGCAACGAAATGGTGCGCAGCTGCAGTTTGCCAGCACGGGGAGCACAGGTAGCCATGCGCCACTGGCAAGGGTAGCCCACTGCTGCAGCTGTGGCAATCTCCACCATAGTTCCGTTATGATAGCTGATTTGACAGATGTCGCTGATGTGCAGATGACCCGTGAAGATGACATGAACGCCCGCCTGAATCAAACGACGGCACAGTTGTCCGGCCTCATCTACCATATAAGGAGAAGCCAGTGTGTCCTCCATGTGGAAATGTGGCACCAGGTGATGGTGCATCATGGCGATGATGCGTCGGCCTGATGCGGTAGCGCGGGTAGCCTCGTCCACTAGCCATTGCTGTGTGGACGGCTCAAGTCTTCCGCTAGTCTTGCAGTGGTCCTTGACATCGCCGCGCGACACAAAGGTGTTGAGACGGTCCATACAAGCGTCTATAGCAAGAATGGTGAGGTCATCGTTGATGTCACGGCTATAACTCAGCGTGTCTGGGTCCCTGCGAGACGATTCATCATATCCCATCTGTCGATAGATGCCAGCAAAATCGTTTCGGGTGATGGTATCGGTGGGAGTCTCGGTATCTCCGTCATATATGCGGGCGTCAGGGTTATTGATATCGTGGTTGCCGGGGACCACAAGCACCTGGATACCGGCATCCACGAGGCGTTGCAACTGTGCAGCCACCAATTCATGACTCACGCGTTCACCATCCTTCGTGAGGTCTCCGGTCACAAGAGTGAGTTCGGGCTGCTGGTTCAAGATGTCATCAACAAGAGTCTCAAGGATGTGAAGACTCTCAACAAGCATCTTGCGGTCACGTTTCAAGTACTCTTCAAACGCGCTGCCTTCCTTGATAAGCAACTGTGGTGCCATCACGTGCAAATCACTGATGACCGCTATCTTAAAGCCCTGTTTGATGTCAGTATCCATTGATGTATAAATCTTAATATCGTTTAATCCAGTTCCATCATGTCAATGTCGGGAAGCCAAACACCGTCATTCCAGAGGCGAATGACATTATCGCCCGAATTGAGGTCTATATCCACCTTAATGGACATCGGCTTGTTCCAATCCTTACCAGAGACAGGGTAGGTACCCACTTGCTTACCGTTGACCTCAACACTGATTTCACGCCAGTTACCGGCATAGAAATGCAAAGTCATGGTGCGGCGACCAGCTTTGTTTACATGCACGTGCTGCCATTGCAGGTCATTGCCCGGTCGATAGCCAAGATAGCAGGCTACATAACCGCCCGATGCGCCATCCTTGGGGATGTAGCTGGCGGTATATACATCGTTGTACCAATGCAGTTCCTGGTATTTGCTCAAGTAGGCGGTCTCGGCCTCATAGATCTTGCGCTCCAGGCGTTGCTCGGCTGTTGCACGGTAAATCTTGGTGCCGTGGGCAGGAACAACGATGGTTGTAGAGCCCATGGCGCTGCCAGCGCTGGTCTGTGCGAAGCAGTCATACAGTTCCACCTTGCCACCCAAATCGATGGTACTGAAGTCAAGATAGACGGTCTGCTTTTGGTCACTGGGGTTATACACAGCAAAGGCGCGCTCCTTTCCGTAGAGTTTCTTGATGTCCTTGACCAAGATGTAACATTCGCCCTGCTTGGCGGCCACATAGGCCTGCAAGTGAAGCGGGTCCTGATTCAGAGCGATAAGGTCGCGGTTTGTGAGCAGACTCAATGCCCGCGGCTTGATATTGGCCATATCGCAACCGATGAGCAGTGGCGATGACATGATGCACCACATTCCGAAGTGGGTCTCGTCTTCAATTTGCGACATTGAGCGGCCCACCTCCAACATGTCCATGTCGTTGTAATGGCCGTCACGGCAATAGGCGCTCAAGTAGAGATTCTCGGCAAGGATTTCCTTGACCGACTTCCAATTGTCATAGATGTCTCCCGTCGTGCGCCAGGAGTCGGCCACGTCGGCTGCCCAATTGCCCGGATAAGCCCAACGGCAGATGTTGAAGACCACATCCTTCTTTCCGCAATTTTTGATAGCATTGGAAATGCGTGTATATTGCTCTCGCTCGTCAAGGTCCAAATGGCGGCCACCGCAATAGTCCACCTTGATGAAGTCAAAATCCCAGTCACCGAAATAGAGTTGGCAATCCTGTTCCTCATGACCGTAGAGTCCAACCCCGACACCCCAAGCCTGCCTGTTACCCGAGCCACAGGTGTTGTCGCCCGCATCGCTGTAGATACCGGCCTTCAGGCCCAAAGAGTGGATGTAGTCCACTAGAGTTCGCATCCCACCGGGGAACCGCTCGAGGTTCAGGCACAGTTGGCCATCATCGCCGCGACCCTGCCAGTAGCCGTCATCAATATTGATGAAACGGTAGCCTGCATCTTGCAACCCGCTCCGGTGCATGGCATCGGCCTGTTGACGGATAAGTTGCTCGTTGATGTCGAGTGCAAAGGTATTCCAGGAACTCCAACCCATGGTGGGAGTGCGTTGAGCCATTGTCGGCAGTACCACCGCCATGGTCAGCGTGAGGGCAAATAATCTTCTCTTCATTGTGGTCATGTTTGATTGGAGTGTTATTGTTTCGATGACCACAAATATAGTGTTTTTTCCTGAACGGCACTGCACAGGACAAACTTTTTATAAAAATATGTGAGGATGTTACAGGTGGACCGTGAGACGCAGATCACCGGCGTGGGACTCGGCGGGAGTGCCTACGGCATTGCGGTCCTCAAGGATACTGCGCACCAACGGATCCATTTTGGGATACACCTCGTTCAGGAAGAATTCCCACAGGTTTTCTACCTGGTCGGGAGCCACTTCCTCGATCATGGAACGAATTCCCTGCTTGCCTGCATCAATGATACTTTCCACATCCTGTTCCTGCTCATTACCCTCAACCACAGCAAGCATAGTGCGCGAGAGCACCTCGCTCAGGTGACGCAACACAAGCTGTGTTGCCTGTTGGGGAGTCTCAGGCAGATTCGCCTTGCCACCTCCAAACTCAATCATAGCCTTGAGTTGTCCCAAGCGACCGTTCAGTTTACTCCATGCCTTGTTGGCAAGCACACCTGCCATGCCTGGAGTAGCGTTGATGACGCGTTGGCGTCCCTGCTCACGCAGCGAAGGACAACTCGAGGTGGACGTGAGCCAACGGGTATCAACGTCGAGTGTACTTTTATCGTAATCAAGAGTTGCTACACGCAAGGCGAAGGGATAGCAGATGGCCGAGCCCGTGGCTATCTCAATAATGCTGTCGTTACCTTCATCATTGCGCTGAAAGGCAGCATCCGTCACATGGAGGTGGCCCGTAAAGACGGTGTGGATGCCGGCTTGCATCAATTGTCGGGCAATGGACTCATGGTCCTTTACAATATAGTTGGTAAGCAGGCTGGCCTCGTTGTCAAAATGCTGCACCAAGTGATGATGCATCATAGCAATGACCTTTTTGCCCTGATGCTTGGCGAGAGAGGCTTGGTCAATAACCCATTGCAGTGTCTCGGGCTTGATGCACCCTCCGTTATGGTAAGTGTCGACACTGTCACCGCGACAGGTGAGCTTGTTCAACTCATCCATGTTGCTGTCGATGCCTATAATGACAAGACCCTCAATCGGCTCACAGCAGTAACTCAGTGAGGCTGGATCACGCAGGGACTGACTGCCATAGCCGTATTCATTGTAGATTTGAGTGAACTCCTCACGGGTGACCGTGGCTGTTGGCACTGTCTTATCACCAGCATATTCTCTTGCATAAGGGTTGTTGCAGTCATGGTTGCCAGGAATGACAAGGGGTTGAATGCCATGCGCTTTCAATCGGGCCAGATGCCATGCCATGCGCTCGTGGCTCAAGCGTTCGCCGTTGCAGGTGAGGTCACCTGTAAGCAGCGCCACAGCGGGTTGCATATCAATAAGGCTATCGGTTAGAGCAGCCATGATATCATCGCTCATCGCCATCATCTTGCTGTCGGCAGCATCGGCACGGTCAATCGCGGTACCGGGTGTCATCAGTTCGGGACTTAAAAGATGTACGTCACTGATGATAGCGATGCGCTCGTGGTCAGTGCGCGCCTGAGCATTCAGCGCAAACAGTGAAAATAATGCCATTAGAATAATGAGTTTCGTTTTCATTTTTTGGACTCATTTGCATTTATTGTGCCAATTCCGTCAATGTAAACCCACATTGCTCGAGATGCCGCCAATAGTTTGGATAAGACTTGCTCACCACCTCGGCATGCTTGACGACCAAGCCGGGAAATCGCACGGCAGCGGGAGCAAATGCCATGGCCAACCGATGGTCATCATGCGGGTCAATGACAGGCGGCTCGCTCGCAGCAACCCGTTCACCATACCATGAAATAGCATCTTCGCTTTCAATTTTCAGGACATAACCCAGTTTCAGCAACTCCTCACGCAGAGCCTCCACTCGGTCGCTCTCCTTGAGATGCAGAGTGCGCACCCCTGTCATGCGGAAAGACCGTTCCAACAGACACAGCAACACCGCCCATGACAGGACAAGGTCCGGCGTTCCGGTCATGTCGGCAAAACTGGAGCAACAGCAGTCAATGAAACCGCTAGTATCAAGTGCCACACCTTGGGGGTCAAACCGCGAGACAATGCCCAGTCTGCCGCCCAGTTCCACCAAGCGGGCATCTCCCTGGATGCTGTCAAGGGTTAGACCTTCAAGTCGCAGACGGGACTGTGGTAACAGGGCAGCCAGGGCATACCACGGAGCGGCAGCACTCCAGTCTGACTCCACCAGGCAATCATTTCCATCAAAGCCGCTATTCACAATAATGCAGTCCCCCTCAATATCCACTTGTGCGCCCATCTGTTGCATCACGTTGGCGGTCAAGTGGATGTATGGCTCAGATACAATATCTCCAATGAGGCGAATTGAGCCGCCTCCGATTGCAGGCAGTATCATCATCACTGCCGAGATGAACTGTGAACTCACACCGCCATCCATCTCCAGCGCTGTGCCTTGCAGTTTTGCGCCCTTGATGAGTAATGGGGGAAAGCCATCCTCGCCCAAATAGGTGATGTCTGCACCCATCTTGCGCAAAGCATCGACTAGAATGCCGATGGGTCGCTGACGCATGCGATTGTTGCCGTCAAGGGTCACTTCCCTACCCTCACGACCAGCTAAATAGGCGCACAGGAAACGCATCGCTGTACCTGCAGATCCCACGTTGATAACGTCATGGTCACTGTTCAAGGCTTCGACGAGCACTGCCGAGTCATCACAGAGGGCGGGACGCAACACCTGCACTTCATCACCGCACAAGGCGGCAAGGACCAAGGCGCGGTTGGTGATGCTCTTTGATGCTGGTAACGCTATCGAAGCGTTGACACGCTGTGGTGCAAGGAGTCGCAAATCCATCTTTTTCATTTCTGCTAAATACAATGTGCAAAGATAATCAATTCAACGGATTTTTTTGTAATTTTGCAGTCTAACCCGTAATAATTTCAATCATGACTTTAGTTGACGCTTTAATGATACTGATTGTCCTGGGAGGCATCGTACTGGGCTACCGCAAGGGCTTCATCGGACAGTTGTCCTCGCTTGTCTCGTGGATTGTTGCCATCGTGCTTTGTTACAAGTTCGGCGACTTGATTCAGGGTATCTTCCTTTCAATCGTTCCCAGCGCCGCCGACTGGCCCTTGTCAACCATTACGGTCAAGACCGTGTCGCTGGCATTCGCCTTTCTCGTGGTCATGGTAGCCATCAGACTCGTCATGAGACTGTTCAAGGGCGCACTCAAAGCCGCCGACCTGTCTTTCATCGACCGCTTGGGTGGCTCACTGCTGTTCATGTTCAAGTATGCCTTCATCTTGAGCATCGCGCTCAATCTGCTCTTTGCCATCAATCCTAACTTGGACACTTTCGGCACAAAACACATGCTCAACAACAAGCCCTACGAAATGACGCTTGACCTGATGCCACTCATTCTGGGCAGCGATAAGATGCCCAGCGATTCCCTTAAACTCTATCGCGACCTCATTGAGCCGGTGCCACTGGATGACGAGCCCATCAACACCACCGAAATGTAACACATTTTAAGTATCTTTAGCGCTGTGGTATCAAGCAAATGATGTAACTTTGCGGAACTATTTCCGACGGAGCCGTTAAGCGGGTCCGAGGTGCGGCAATTCATCATGGAAAAATAATGGACTTTCTTGCGACATACCACTTGCAGGGACTGATGTTGGGTCTGTGCTCATTCCTCATCATCGGCATCTTCCACCCTATCGTCATCAAGGGGGAATACCACTGGGGACAACCCTTCAAGTGGGTTTTCCTCACTGCCGGAGTGCTATTGTGCATCGGCTCACTGTTAACGAGCAATATCCTGTTATCCTCGTTGATGGGAGTGAGTGCATTCTCCTGTTTCTGGGGAATCAAGGAGATGGGCGAACAGCAAGAGCGCGTGCGCAAGGGATGGTTCCCGCGCAACCCCAATCGCACCTATCCATGGGATAAGAACACTGAAGATGACTCAAAGCAGTGAGAAGCCTGATGACCATATTGCTCACAGTGACACTAGCCCTGAGCAGCGCACTGCATGGTACCGCCCACAACGTGAGCGGCAGGGTGACCTGTGATGGGATAGGCGTTGCGGGAGTAGCCGTGAGCGACGGCTATGAGGTGGTGTTCACCGATGCTGACGGCCACTATGCCATGACCTCGGCAAAGAAGAACGGATATGTCTTCTACACACTTCCCCGTGGTTATGAACCCTTGCTGCAGGATGGCTTCATGCCGCAATTCTGGGCAAAACTCGACGAGCCCGACACCAGCGTATCAGAGGTGCATGACTTCGCACTGCGACGTGTGGATAATGACAAGCACATCATGATTTTCGGCGCCGACACCCATTTGGCGCGACGTTATAGCGACCGGGCATTTTTCAAGAAGGGTTTTCTTGCAAGCCTGAAAGACGAGGCGACGCAAGCCGGTGACGTACCCATTTATTCAGTAATACTGGGCGACCTCACTTGGGACGTGTTCTGGACCCAAAACAACTACAACCTGCACGACTACATGGCTGACCTGAAGTCATGGGACTACCCCATCCCCCTGTGGCCCGTCATCGGCAACCATGACCACGACCCCAGCATACCAGCAGGCTCAGATACCGACTTTGAGGCGGCTGGTGAGTGGCGCGACATCGTGTGCCCCAACTACTACAGTTTCAACCTGGGCAAGATCCACTACATAGTGCTTGATGACATCAACTACCTGAACGAGGCGGTGCCAGGCGAGCATTACTCCGACGGTGTAGCTGGGAGCCGCAACTACCGCGGCGTAGTTAGCGACGAGCAAATTGCGTGGTTACGCAAGGATCTGGCTGTGGTGGACCTCAACACACCCATAGTGCTGTGCCTGCATATCCCCGCATGGGGCATCACCACTGGCTTTAATTATTATGCCCGATTGGACAACTCCTACGCCCTCTGCACCCTACTCAATAATTACAGCAAGGTCCACATCGTGAGCGGACACACCCACGGCAACTATTGTGCGCACCCCTACTACTATCCCAACATCACGGAGCACAACCTTGCCGCCGCTTGCGGCACTTTGTGGCAGAGCGCCAGCCTCACCGGTCACAACGTGTGCCACGACGGCAGCCCGGCCGGCTACTCGCGATGGACAGCAGATGGGAAGACACTGAACTGGTCATTTAAGGCTACGGGGAGCGGTGCTGACCAGATGCGCGTCTATGACATGAACACCGTGCGCAACTTCTACCGCAACAGCAACGCCATTCACTCCATCATCAGCATCGACCCGTCGCGCGTGGACTTTGCCGACATCGCCGACAACATCGTTCTGGTTAATGTGTTTGCCTATGACACCGATTGGCAGGTGAGCATCTGTGAAGGGGACAACATGTTGCAATGCCACCGCGTGTGCACCGAGGACCCCTTCCACACCATCACCTGTGATGTGCCGCGATGGAATGCGACCGGCTACTATGCTTCAGACTATTCCACCAGCCGCTCCACCCATTTGTTTCAAGCGACTGCCGCGACTGCCACTCTCCCCGTCACAGTACGTGTCATCGACGGCTTCGGTAACATTCACTTGAAGCGCATCAAACGTCCGCACAATTTCAGTGCAAGCATGGAACTAGGCGAAACCACCCTGATGACAGGCGACGTGAATGCCGACACCGAGGTCAACATCGCCGATGTGAACGCCTTGATTGCCATTGTGCTGACAGGCAATGCTCAGGGCTGCCCGCCCATTCTCGCCGATTGCAATGCCGATGGTGAGGTGAACATTGCCGACATCAACCTGATTATAGCAACCATACTCAATTCATAACTGATGATGAGAATAGACATACTCACCGTTATGCCCGATGCCCTTGAGTCACCGTTGCATACCTCCATCCTGCAACGCGCACAGGACAAGGGATTGGTCGAAATTCACGTGCACAATCTGCGCGACTGGAGTCTGCGCAAACATCGCAAGGTAGATGACTATCCCTTTGGCGGCGAGGCGGGCATGGTTATGCAGATTGAGCCCGTTTGGCGCTGCATGGAGGAACTCAAGAGCCAACGCAACTATGACGAAATCATCTTCACCTCGCCCGACGGCGATCAATTGGACCAACCTATGGCCAATGCCTTGTCGCTCAAAGAGAACTTGATGATTTTGTGCGGCCATTATAAGGGTGTGGACTACCGCATCCGCGAGCACCTCATCACACGCGAAATCACCATCGGCGACTATGTTCTCACGGGCGGTGAACTGCCTGCGGCAGTCATTGCCGACGCGGTCGTGAGGCTGCTGCCTGGCGCTATCGGTGACGAGCAGAGCGCCTTGAGCGATTCGTTCCAGGATGGCCTCATCGAGGCCCCCGTATATACCCGCCCCGAGGTGTTCAACGGTTGGCGTGTTCCCGAAATCCTGCTCAGCGGTCATCAAGCTAAAATCGCCGAGTGGAAAATGCAAATGTCACTGGAACGCACGCGCCGCCTGCGTCCCAACCTCTTAAAAGACAACAACTAACAACTTAAACAAAGCAACGATATGTCAGTCTTCAATTTTCAACGGCCCAAATGGGTGCCCCGATGGCTCAACATCCCGCTGGTGCTTTTTATCATCTTCATCATCTCTCTGATTTTCTTCGGGGAGAATAACTTCATCCGCACCAGTAAATACAAATCACAAATCAACGAGCTCAAGAGCCAAATCAAGAACTATGAGGACTCAGCGTCCATGTACGAGGCAAAGGCCAACGAGCTCAACACCGACAACGAGTCGCTGGAACGCCTTGTGCGTGAAAAATACGGCATGAAGCGCACTAACGAAGAGGTTTATATCACCGACATTCCATGAGAGAGAATAATTCAAACCAAAACAAAAAGACTGAGGTGGCCAACATGATGGTCATCGTCGGCTTGCTTGCCATGGCTGTCATGGCGCTCATGCCCATTCTCAACATCCACCAGCCGTGGATGCGATGGCTATTTGCAGCGGGAGCGCTCATCGTGCTGGTGGGACGCGTCATCGGCGCTTATAACGGACCAGAGTTGCGCATCAAGAGGCTGCACCGCATCCTCATCTCCAGCGGCATCCTGTATTGCGCCAGTGCAGTGATGATGTTCATTCCTGAAGGTGCAAACAACTGGATAGGCTTCCTTCTTGCTGGTGTGGTTGTGCAGATGTACGCCTCATGGATGATCGACCGTGAACAGGGGAAAACCGAAAAATAGCCATTCGCGGCACAATTATTCTTTGTATTTACCGAGCTTTTAGTAATTTTGCGCTTTTGATGAAAGGTATTCTCACGATAGACAACGGCAACACTACGGTGAAGACAGCATACTTCATCGGCTCCAGGCTCATGGCGACAAACCGCTTCAAGCGGGACGACATGGCGCCGCTGGAGCGTTTCGTGAGCACATATCATCCTGAAGGCGCCATTATCTGCAGCACGGCAAGCGACAAGGACACCAAGCCCATCGAACAACTCATCGAAAAGCGGTGTCCGCACTTGATCCGACTCACCAACGAGACACCCATGCCCATCCGTTTGGAATACCGCACGCCCCACACCCTGGGACGTGACCGCATCGCCACGGCCGTGGGAGCATGGAGCCTGTCACAAGGCAAATGCGACGCATTGGTCATCGATGCGGGAACAGCCATCACCTATGACCTAGTGACAGCTGATGGCCGCTTTAATGGCGGGAACATCGCCCCTGGACTGGCATTGCGATTCAACGCGCTACATGAGCACACGGGGCGACTGCCCCTGGTGAGCCCCGACGGTGACTTGCCAGTTATGGGTTATGACACCGACACAGCCATCCGCAGCGGCGTGCTACTAGGACTGATTGGCGAAATCAAGGGCTGCATCGCACGGCTCAGCGAAACCCATCCCAACCTGTCGGTTTTCTTGACTGGCGGCGATGCGCCTAAACTGTTCCCCCATCTGCAGGACATGGGAATCAACTATCAAGAACATCTTGCGGCCGAAGGACTTGACCGCATCTACTTATACAACCAAGCAAATGGAACTATTTAAGAAAATAACTCTCATTTCTCTTGCCGCAGCAATGGGCTGTGGCCTGGCAATGGCACAAATCGTGACAACCCCCTACTCCAAGATGGGCTACGGTATGCTTAACGACAACGTGTCGAGCATACAGCGCTCGATGGGCGGTGTGGGTTATGCGATGAAGGGTGGACGCATCATCAACGTGATGAATCCAGCTTCCTACGCTGATGTCGATTCGCTCACTTTCCTCTGGGACTTCGGCATTGACTTGACCAACCTGTGGAGTAAGGAAAACAACAACAATGGCTATAGTTTTGGCGGCGGACTGGATTACCTGACCGGCCACTTCAAGGTAGCGAAAAACCTAGGCGCATCATTCGGCCTGCTGCCCTATTCGTCGGTGGGATATGCCTATGGCACCACACTGGACAACGGCAGCGACTCCCACAGCGGCAATGGCGGTTTTAACCAATTGTATGTGGGCATGGGCTACAGGCCGATTAAAAACCTCAGTGTGGGCTTTAACTTCGCCTACCTGTTTGGCACCACAGCCAACACAACGCTCATCACATCCTCCTCATCAAGCTATTTCACCCGCTATATGAAGATCCGCGACTGGAATGCGCAGATTGGTCTTCAGTACAGCCTGCCCATTGCCAGCGGACGTGACCTGCTCACACTGGGCGCCACTTACCAGCCCAAGAAGTCCTACCACGGCGATGCCTGGGGAACGAGCTTCGATAGCCAGGACAACAAGGTGGACACCATCGGCTTCACATCCATGAGTGGCAACTATGAGCAACCGGCATCCATCGGTGTGGGATTGAGTTATAATGTCAACCGCAAACTCACCGTCGAAGCTGACTATACTTATCAGAAGTGGAGTAAGGCGAAATATCTCTCCATTAACGGTTTCGAGTCTCAGTCTCTACAGTTCGATGACCGCTGGAAGATTGCTGCCGGTATGCAGTTCACACCCAACCGTCGCGGTAGTTATGTGGGCGCCATGTCATTCCGCGCTGGCGTGTTCTACAATCACGATTACCTTAATTACGGCGGCAACAACGTGCGTGACTACGGTGCCAGTGTCGGCGTCGGACTCCCCGCCCCCAATGGCAAGACAACCGTCAACCTGGGACTTGAGTGGCGTCACCGTGAAACCAGCCCCACGAAGCTCATCACCGAGAATTACCTCAACATCACGTTAGGCGTGAACTTCAACGAGCTGTGGTTCTGGAAGAACCGCATCCGATAAACTGACCTGTGAGACAATTGCTGCACATAGCGTTGGCCTTTGTCGTCATCCTAGCACTCCACGGGTGCAAAGATGACTCAACGACAATGGTGAGCCATGCTACCGACCCCGAGGTGGTGCCCACCATGACAACGACCGATGTGCAGACCATCATCAGCGACTCGGGACATACCAAATACCGCATCGCGGCACCGTTGTGGAACATGTTCGAGGAATCCAAACAACCCCACTGGACCTTCCCCAAGGGTGTGACCTGCGAGGAACTCAACGAGAAATTCAACCCGATATCCACCATCAAGTGCGACTCGGCCTACTTTGATAAGATCCAAAATCTGTGGACACTCACCGGCAACGTCAGCGTCACTACCACCACAGGCGATGTCGTGAACACCGACGAACTCATGTGGGACCAACATGCCCACAGGCTGTACAGCGATGCCTTTATCCACATCGAGAAACAGGGGCGCATCATCGAGGGATACGGCTATGAGTCCAACGAACGCCTCACCACTTATCAACTCAGGCAGGTTGAGGCCATCTTCCCCATCGACGAGCGACGCATGCCCCACCCCAACAGCGGCAATGTCCCTCGCCCGATGCAGCAACCCAGCAAACCCACCACTCCAACCACCAACTAAATGGCTTTAAATCCGGAATACATATCACCGCTGATTATCGCGCTCATCGCGCTGCTGTGCTCGGCATTCTTCTCGGGCATGGAAATCGCTTTTGTCTCATCCAACAAGGTGCGTGCCGAAATTGAGATGTCCCGTGGCGGCATCATCAACGGCCTGCTCAACATCTTCTACGGCAACCGCGAGATGTTCATCTCCACCCTGCTCATCGGCAACAACATCGCCAACATTGTCTATTCCATGGCCATGGCGCGCCTGCTCACCATCCCACTCGAGCAATGGATTTCCAACGAGGCCCTCTTGCTGCTGGTACAGACGATTATCGCGACGCTCATCATCCTACTCTTCGGTGAGTTCATCCCCAAGTCAGTGTTCCGCATCAATCCCAACGCGTCGCTGCGCACAGCATCCATCCCGCTGTTCATGATCTACTGCCTGCTCTATCCCATCTCACTGTTCACCGAGTGGATATCGGCATCGTTGATGAAACTGTTCGGCATCAAGATGAGTTCCACACGCGTGAGGCTCCTCACTGTCGACGAGCTCGATGCCTATCTGCAAGAGAATATTGACAAGCACGAGGATGAGAACAAGGAGGTGGAGCATGAG
>DAIREJ010000045.1:12115-15057 GCA_036795635.1 Sodaliphilus sp. | reverse complement strand
TTCAAATATGTCACTCCCGGCACCTACACCGTCGAGGTGGGCAGCCCCCTGCATTTCACCCAGACCAAAACGGTGACAGTGACGGCCAACGCGCCCACCTACCAGAATTTCTTCCTCAAGCGCGTGCGCGACACGCCTCCCGAGGTGGTTGAGTACAGCCCTGTGTGGCATGAGGGCGACCCCGCAGTGAAGTGCAGCACCCCCATCGTCCTGACTTTCAACTGGGACATGGACAGCTTGACCACATGCAACGCTTTCACTCTGGATCCGCCCGTCGAGGGTTCCTTCAGCTGGGAGGATTCCTATTACTGCCTCACCTTCACGCCAACCGACGCCTTTGATGTGAATACCCATTACACGATGACGCTCAAGAAAACGGCTGAGCATGGCGGTGGAACGCCCATGGAGGAAGACTTCGTGATGGAGTTCAATACCCAGAGCCGCAATCACCTCACTGAGTTGGCCGTGTTCCCCTATGAGGGAGCGCCTGTTCACCTGACCAAGCCCACAGTCGAGTTGCGTGTGGACTCGATGCTTGACACCTACAATCTGTTCCAGCGCTTGCGCATCCTCGATAGCGAGGGTAACGAGTTGTCATGGAATAAGCGAGCCATCAAGTACAACAAGAATGGTGACGATTACGGTTACATCCGCATCCCGCTCGTCAAGGACATCGAGCCGGATAAAGATTACCACCTCATCCTTGATGTGGATATCGCCGACACAGCAGGTATCCACCTGCCTGCAGCCCGCGACATCGTATTCCATGGCGTTGACGCCGGTGCGGACAAACCTGGCATGGAGGTCGTGGAAGGATTTGAGAACGCCGATGATTACAACAGCTACAATTATAACACCTTCCCCGAGGGACTTGACAATAGTACGCTGACTAATTCTACCGACAAGCTGTTCGGCAGCAAATCCATGCAGGTGACTTACGAGTTCAACCAATATACCGGCCCGGTAATGATTGAACTCAAGAACGCGTCAGATATCAGCTTCCACCAAGGCGACACAGTGGGTGTCCATGTGTGGGGCGATATGGGCTACCACAATCTCTATTTGTGGTTCTGCGATGAAAAAGATGACTTGGGGTGGGGAATACCTTTAGGAACCATCGATTTCCACGGTTGGCGATATATGAAAGCGGTTGTGCCGTTTGACGATGAAATCGGCAATAATATCAAGTATAAGGGCTTTCAGGTATCTCGCAACGAACTGATGTGTAAGACGGGTACCCTGCGCTTCGACAACTTGGTCAGGAAAGCATCCTCGGGAGTTGCCGAGGTGTGCCTCGCCAATATGGACTTGTGCGTCGCCGATGACTATATCGTCGTGAGCGCCGACACCTGGGTACAGGGTATGGAATTGTTTGATGTCAATGGCCGCTGCGTGAAATCCACTGCAGGCAACTGCCTGAATGTGGCGTCCGTCGCACGCGGTGTCTATCTCGTGCGCGTCCACATCAACGGTACAACTACGACCCAGAAAGTCGTCCTCAAGTAGAAACCGCTATTTTTCTATAGCATCTATAGTTTCTATAGCTTCTATCCCACGGGGAAACCCCTCAAAATAACAGAAAACTGACATTTTGTCAGTTTTCTGTTTAATTTTTGTAAAAAACCTGACACGCTGGCTGAGCTTTTTAACGGTGCTTAAACTTTGGCCCATTGGCATCGGTTTTGCTTTATAGGGAGTGGGCGCCACGGTCACCGACTGGGCGCGAGAATAAAGAAACATTAATAGACTCATAAATAAAAAAAGAAATTAGGAGGTAAAGATTATGTATTTTCCTGTAATTCGTAACAACCGCTGTAACAACTGGTTAGACACCGCATTTAACGACCTGTTTGACATGGACTGGACGCCCCGCCATGTGGCCACCGCTCCTGCCGTCAATGTTAAGGAGAGTGACAAGGCCTTCACGATGGAGGTTGCCGCTCCGGGTCTCAAGAAGGAGTTCTGCAAGGTCAACATCAACAACGAGGGCAACCTGGTTGTCAAGATCGAGCACAAGGCCGAGCATGAGGACAAGTCATGCAACGAGGGCGAGAAGTGCCACTATGTGCGCCGCGAGTTCTCCTACACTAACTACGAGCAGACCTACATCCTGCCCGACGAGGTGGACAAGGAGCATATCAGCGCCAAGGTCGAGGACGGCATCCTCTCCATCGAACTTCCCAAGCTTGCTTCCGAGCCCGAGAAGAAGATGGACCGCGTGATCGAGATCGGCTAACCAGGCCAAGGCAAACACTGGATTTGCCTGAACGAGAAAATGAAATCCACGTTGTAGAGACGCAAAAAAAATTGCGTCTCTTTTGTTTTTGTGTTCCATTTTTAGTTAACGAATATTTATATGTGTTAAATTTTACTTAACCATGCGAGTTTTTTTGTATTTTTGTGTGGTTTGTACTCGAAATTGCATAATTTTGTGCCCGTTGCTTTCGGCGTGATGCTGGTTTTAGCAGCAAATTAACAAAAAAATACAACTGTTAACTCGCCTGGAATGATAAAAGGTCAAAATACTATCTTGATTGCCGAGAGCAGCACGACGCGGACCGAGTGGGCCTTGATCGAGAATGGTCAAGAGGTTGAACATGCCTTCACCTCAGGATTGAACCCGTTTTTCATGACGCGTCGCGAGATCAGTCACAGCATTCGCTTGGAGCTGCCGCCCACCTTTTTCAAGCGTCGTTGGAGCCATGTTTATTTCTATGGCGCTGGTTGCTCGGGTCCCGAGAAGAACAAGATCATCGAGGGGTCGCTGGTGGCGCAGTTCAAGACACCGGTGACGGTGATGAGCGACCTCTTGGGTGCCGCGCGCGGACTGCTTGTGCGAGGCCCCGGCTTGGCCTGCATCTTGGGCACGGGTAGCAACTCCTGCTTTTATGATGGGAACCAGATTGTAAAGAATGTGCCCGCGCTGGGCTTCATCCTCGGTG
>DAIREJ010000045.1:7397-12105 GCA_036795635.1 Sodaliphilus sp. | reverse complement strand
ACGAGGGTAGCGGTGCCGCTCTGGGGCGCGTTTTCCTGGGTGATGCTCTCAAGGGCCTTGCTCCCAAGGAGTTGACCGAGGCTTTCTTCGACAAATACAAGGTGACGCGGGCCGAGGTGCTTGATGCCGTACTCAACAACCCGGCTGCTACACGCAACTTGCGTGCCTATTCCTTCTTCCTGAGTGAGCACCTCGACAGTCCCTATGTTCATGACATGATTGCTCACGAGTTCAGGCGCTTCTTCGAGCGCAATGTGAGCCAGTATGACTACAAGAACTACCCAGTCAATTTCGTCGGCTCTATCGCCACGACCTACAGCGAAATCCTCCTCGAGGTCGCCAACGACTTCGGTGCTACCGTACGCAAGATCCTCCTCAGCTCCATGCCAGGCCTCGTCGCCTACCACAGCGACCAAGAGTGATCTTAGCGGTTGAACTATTGCCGGGGAGTGCTATATTTGCATCTTAATGCCCCAAGATACTGTTTCTGCATTAAAACGGTAAGAACATGAAAAAGAGGATAGTATTATTGATGGTCATGGCATTGGCTATTGTGACGAGCGTCCGCGCCCAGGATGTTCAAGCAATTGCCGAGCGTATTGACCATCAGCGCTATGTGTTCCCACAGGAGAAGGTTCATGTGATGACTGACCGGGGTGCCTACCTTGCTGGCGACACCCTCAGGTTGAGGGCCTGGGTAGTGGATGCAGCGACTCATCAGCCCGTTTTGGCAAGCAAGTTTGTATATGTTGAGCTGATGTCTCCAACCGACTCTATTTGCGAGCGCGTAAAAATCCATCAGGACGAAAACGGCGTGTTTCAGGGTTATATGCACATTCCAGACGACTTGCCCGAGGGCCGTTACCAGTTGACGGCCTACACCATGTTTATGCAGAGTTCGGGCACCGAATACTTCTATCGTCAGCCTGTTGACATTGCCGGTTTGATGTCATTGGAGCGGCATATTACGGCTCGCTGTGTGCGTTTTGGCAATGAGGTTGATGTGACGCTGCACTACACCGATCTGTCGGGAGAACCCAGCCGATATGACTACTTCTGTTACTTGAACCAGTATGGATATATGAAATCCCTGGGAGGCGGCACCGGCGAAGCGCGCCTCACGCTCAAGGGAAAAGAGGCTCAGGAGCCCTTTGTGCTCGTTGAAATCGATGGCTATGCCAAGTACGTTCCGCTGCCCCCTAGCAGCAAAGTGCTAGTTGATTTTTATCCCGAAGGCGGTTATCTGGTGCCTGGCGTGGAAAATGTCGTCGCTTTCAAGATGCATGATCCCAATAACCTGACTGTCAAAGCGTCAGGCGAGTTGGTAAATGAGCAAGGACAGGTTGTTGCCTCGCTTTTTGTCGAGCACGATGGCATGGGCGTGGTGCGGTTCACACCGCAGGCCGGAGGCCGGTACACGGCGCGCTGGCGTAACAACTTTGATGAATATGTGACGTTTGAACTGCCTCAAGTGCGGCCCGAAGCCCCCGTGGTGCAGGTGCGCCGTGGTGCAGACGGACAGGTCATCGTGCAGGCTGCAGGTGCCCACGCGGCTGATGCTGTGCTGGTGCTGCAGCAGCGGGGACGGTTGATCACGGCATCAGGTGATGCCATCACCATGAATGATGACGACTTTGCGCCAGGTGTGGTGCAGGCCTTGTTGATTGATGGCAATGGACATTGTTTGAGTGAACGACTGTTCTTCGCAGGGCAGGGGACCCTGGCGGCAGCCCAGGTGAAGACGGCACGACCGGCCTATGACAACCGCGATGCGGTCAAGGTGAGTGTTGATCTGGGCAACCTGGCCACCGTAATCGATGGAGGCGACTGCGCTGTGGCGGTGCTCGATAACCGTGCGGCCGTTACCAGCGAGGGTGATATCTGGTCCAACTTGTTGTTGCAGAGCGACCTGCGCGGCAACATTCACGCCCCGGGATATTACTTTGAACAAGGCGACAGTGTCAATACTGGGGAGCGTGCCCGTCATTTGGACATGCTCATGCTCACCCAGGGGTGGCGTCGCTACGACATCCCTCGTGTGCTGCGAGGTCTCGTTGCCGAACCTCAATACCCCCTTGAGGTCTCGCAGGTGGTGGCTGGGCGCGTTTTGAGTGAGTGGCGCAAGAAACCCGTGCCTGGTGCGGTGGTTAGCCTGATTATCCCGAAAGTGGAATTTGCTACCTTGGCCGAAACCGACTCTTTGGGCTGCTTCTCAATCCCCGTGCCGCTCGTGCCCGAAGATGTGGAGTGCATCGTCCTGGCCGAGAACGAAAAGGGAAAGAAACAGTCCAATCTGGAACTGGCCCAAGAACAATCCCCCGAGACCTATTACCTGATTGATGCCGCAACCTCAAACGGATTGACTGCCGATGTGCAGGATGAACAGTCCTGGCGATTGGTTACCCAAGGCGACTGGCGGCATGTCATGCTTGATGAGCTGGTGGTGTCGGCGTCTAGACGTCTGCGCAAACCCACGATTGAGGCTAACAGGTACTTTACTGCCGATGACATTTCCAGATTGGGGATTACTTCGGTCGATGGAGCCTTGCGTGCGATAGGAGTGTCTGATTTTGAAAAAGTCAATATTTTGATTGATGGTGAACCGATTAAGAACTACTATTTCACTGATACCGAGACTTTTCAGGATGCTTTGACACTTGTCACCAACGATTGGAAAAACGATAAGCTCAAGCGCATCAGCTACGCGCCGTTCAATACGGGAACGAGCTATGACTTGGCTGATGTCTCGATTGCCGATGGCTTCATTAGTATGCAGAATGTCGATTATATCGATTTTTCACGTGGCCGTCGAGGAATAATAACGGTAAACTTTAGCCGCAAACCTGGTGGCAGGGTGTGGAAAGAACCAAGTCCATACATCAAGATTGCACACCCGATGGGTGCGCAGCAACCGGTCGAATTCTACATGCCCCGTTATGACCAAGGGGATTGTGGCATCGAGCCTGGTAATGACCTCCGTCGTGTGCTTTATTGGAACCCCAATGTGGAGGTGGGTCAAGACGGCAAGGCGCACTTCGACTTCTATTGCAACGATGCCCCTCACACGACCTATACCATCCTCATCGAGGGCGTCACCCCTAATGGAGACCTCATCCGCGGCACCCAACAGGTCACCAAGCACTAATACTTCATCAATGGTAACGATAATAGGAGTTGACCCTGAGAAATTTTTTAATGCCAATTTCGCTAAATAAGCGAACCTTTAGCTCGGCGAAGCCAATTGCTCGAAAAGTTATTAAAATTTCGCATTCAATTAGTCGAACTCGTGTAATTGGCAATAGCCCCGCAAGGGCGCAACAGCGATATCATTGCTTTGTCAATAATCGCATTTTGGCTGATTAGTATCTAAAGCTGAAAAGCCCATTGGAGGCAGTGTGCTGTGTTATTGTGCAAAATAATCCTTAAAAAATGTAGTTAATTCATAAATAATGTTGTAAAACAGGCCCTTTGGGGTGGTTTGTTTTGGTTTTTCGTTTGGTTTGAGTAATTTTGTTGCATAACAATTTGACTAAAATCGAATGAAGATATGAAATATTTCTATCGAGTATTGCTGAGTGTGGCCTTCTGTTTGACGGTGGTATTCACAGTCCAGGCACAGGAATTCACTCAAGAGCAGCAGGATGCCGTACAGCATGTCATAGCCAGCAAACTGCCCGAACACATGGGCGTTGGCCAGTTGAAGTTGCGTTCTTTGACGCTGGAGAATGACACCCTCAAGGTGGACGTGAGCGAGAACTTCGGTGACGTGCCGTTTACCCAGGCTGGGGTAGGGCAGATGCGCGATGAGATCCGCGAAGCGCTGGGTCGTGATTTCAGTGACTATCCCGTGCTCATCACCATCGTCGGCAACGATATCAACAAGTATTTTGCCGACTATGAGCCCGCCTACAAGCGCAGCCACCAACCTTTCATCAGCGAGTTGGATGCCAACCGTCACTACAAGCACGGCTTGGACGGCAATATCGTGGCCATGTGGCCCAGCCACGGCTGGTATTTCGAGCCCAAGCTCAACCGTTGGGAGTGGCAGCGCGCCCGCCTGATGCAGACGGTCGAGGATATGTACACCCACAGTTATGTGCTGCCTTTCTTGATTCCCATGTTGGAAAATGCCGGTGCCTATGTGTGGAATGCCCGCGAACGCGACACTCACAACTTTGGCGCTGTGGTTGATAACGACGGGGGCGAGGCGCAAAAAGGCTATACCGAGCACAACGGCAAGCAGCGGTGGCAGGATGGTCAGGAGGCAGGCTTCGCTTTCTTGCGCCCTCAATACAAGGATTTTGAGAATCCTTTTACCGAGGGAACTTACCGCATGGCCCAGGCCGAAAAAGACAAGAAGAAACTCTCGACTGCCTCTTGGGACGTGGAGATGCCCGAGGCGGGCGAGTTTGCCATATACATTTCTTATAAATCACTGCCCAACAGTGCAAGTGACGTGACCTATACCGTCAACAGTCTTGCCGGACAACGACAGTTCCGGGTCGATCAGAAGATGGCAGGTGGCGTATGGGTCTATCTGGGCACATTCCCGCTGGCCAAAGGCATGAACAAAGCAGTGGTCGAGGTCTCTAATCACAGCGATGACAAGGATGCGGTGATTACCGCCGATGCTATTAAGGTGGGTATCGGTCCGGGTAGTATCTGTACGACTCGTGTAGTTGCCGGCGTAGGTGTTCCCCAGTTGAGT
>DAIREJ010000045.1:4009-7387 GCA_036795635.1 Sodaliphilus sp. | reverse complement strand
GGGTGGCGGTAAGGGCAACATCGCTCGACGCGTGGCATTACCCACCCAGGAGAACCGCCGCCTTGCCGCCGAGCAGGAGAACGAGAAATATTTGGGTAAAGAAGGTGTCGATTACAGTTACGTCGGCAGTGGTGAGCATCCATGGTTCCATCTGGGCTCGCGCTATTTCCTGCAGTGGGCAGGCTTCCCCGACAGCGTCTATTCGACCTCCCATGGCATCAATGACTACACCGACGACTACCGCAGTCGCGGCGAGTGGGTGAACTACTTGGCCGGCGGCAGCGACGTGCTGCCTGACCGTGGCGGACTCAAGGTGCCCGTGGACCTATCCTTCTGCCTCCACACCGATGCAGGCAGTACACCCGACGACGAAATAGTCGGTACATTATTAATATATTGCACCAACAGTGGTGGCAAGAAGTTCGGCAAGTATGCCAACGGCACGCCGCGTGAGTTGTCGCGCCGCTATTGCAACTTGCTCTCAACCGAGATCGTCAAGGACATCCGTGCCAAGTGGGAACCCAACTGGACGCGCCGCGGCATGTGGGACAAGAGCTACTATGAGGCGCGTGTGCCCGAGGTGCCCGCCGTGCTCATGGAGCTGCTCTCGCACCAGAATTTCGCTGACATGAAATACGGCCTTGACCCGATGTTCCGCTTCGACGTGAGCCGTGCCATCTATAAGGGTATGTTGAAGTTCATCGCCCAGCGCGACCATCGCAGCTATGTGGTTCAGCCTCTGCCTGTCAACAATTTTGCCATCATCAAGACCGACAAGCACCACTATCTGCTCACGTGGGATCCCACCCATGACGACTTGAGTGACAATGCCGATGCCACGGGCTATATCGTGTGTGAGCGCGTTGGCTTGGATGGTGCTTTCAAGGAAATCGCCACCGTGCATGGCCCGCAATATAGTGTGACCATTAATGATAACAAGATACACTCCTATCGCATCATTGCCATGAACGACGGTGGGCGCAGTTTCCCTAGTGAGACCTTGAGTTTAGGCGAGGCTGCCGGCAGCCAGGCTGACGTGCTCGTGGTGAATGGTTTCACCCGCGTGAGCGCTCCCGATTGGTTCGATGGACCCGACCGCGCTGGCTTTGACGATGACAAGGATCACGGCGTGCCTTATATGCAGCAGATCAACTATCTGGGTTCGCAATATGAGTTCCGTCGCTCCATTGAATGGAAGGACGATGATGCACCTGGCTTCGGCAGCAGTCGCAGCGACCACGAGACGATGAATGTGGCTGGTAATACCTTTGACTATCCCGCCGTTCATGGTGAGGCGTTGATGAATGCAGGCTACTCCTTTGTGTCGTGCAGCCAGCAAGCATTGGAGAACAACTATAATTCCGACGACTATCGCCTGTTGGACCTCATATTGGGCAAGCAGAAGGAAATCAAGACCGGTAGCGGCCTGATGCCCACTCGCTTCAAGATTTATACCGCAGGGCTGAAGCGTGTTTTGCGTCAGTTTACAGCTAACGGTGGCAGTGTGTTGCTGTCGGGTGCCTTTGTGGGCAGCGACCTGTGGGACAATGCGGCAGGTAATGACGACAGTGAGGGCAAGACCTTTGTCAAGGATGTCCTCGGCTTTGAAGGTCTGCATGGCCGTGCTTCGCTCGATGGCACAGTTGTCGCTGTTGACAGCCCCGACTTTCGTCTGTCGTCACCCGGCGCCTGGACTTTCGTCAGCCAGTTGAACGATAAGACCTATGCCGTTGAGTCGCCCGATGCTATCCGTGCAAGCGACGACCGCGGCTTCACCTGGATGCGCTACGGTGAGAACGGTTTGCCCGCCGCCGTCGCCAGCGACCGCGGCTACTACCGCACTGTTGTTGTAGGTTTCCCCCTCGAGACGGTAACCACTGTTCAGGTGCGCACCAGCCTCATGTCACGCATCATGGACTACCTCAAACAATAAAGACGTTAAGGTCCTTAAAGACCCTAAAACCCTTTTTGAAAAAATATAGATTATCACAATAATAAAAAGTTAAGAAAACATCATGGGAAGAATTAATTGCTTTATCCCGTTTGCCAACGCCGAGCAGGCTGCGCAAACCATCCAGCACCTCCGTGAACTGGAACTGGTGAACAAGATCTATCTCCTCGCCACCGAGGAGGGTGCTGCCGCTGTCGATGGCTGCGAATTGCTGCCCGTCAAGGGCCTGACTTCCAGTGCCACGATGCGCGCTATCGGCGAGCATGCCGATGCCGACTATGTGCTGCTTTACACCAAGTTTGACACCCTCAAGATGGGTCCGTTCTCATTGGAGCGTTTTGTCAAGTTGGGCGATGACACCCAGTCGGGTATGCTCTATGCCGACCACTACAACGTGACCGAGAAAGGCGCCGACACGGCCCCCGTCATCGATTACCAGATGGGTAGCCTGCGTGACGACTTTGACTTCGGTTCGGTGCTGTTCTTCTGCAGTTGCTGTTACAAGAAGGCTGTTGAGGCAATGAAGGCCGATTATGAGTTTGCCGGTCTGTATGACCTGCGCCTCAAACTCTCGCAGTTTGCTGCCATTACCCACATCAACGAGTTCCTATATAGTGATGTGGAACTGGATACACGCAAGAGCGGCGAGAAGATTTTCGACTACGTTGATCCGCGCAATCGTGGCCGTCAGATTGAGATGGAGCAGGCTTGCACCGAGCACCTCAAGGAGGTGGGCGGCTACTTGGCGCCTACTCGCTTTGAGGACGGTAAGGAAGTGCCCAACTTCCGCCACATTGAGTTCAGCGAGGACAACTTCGAGGTCGAGGCCACGGTGATGATTCCTGTGCGCAACCGCATCCGCACCATCCGCGACGCCATCGACTCGGTGCTCAAGCAGGAGTGCGACTTCAAGTTCAACCTGATGGTGGTAGATAATTTCTCGACCGACGGCACCCGCGAGGCCATTGCCGAGTACGACGACCCGCGCCTCATCCACATCATTGCCGACTACTACGACATGGGCATCGGCGGTTACTGGAATCTGGCTGCTCACCGTCACAACGTGGGCAAGTTCATTGTCCAACTCGACAGCGATGACATGTATAAGGACGAGCACACCCTCCAGACAATGGTTAATGCTTTCTACGAGCAGAATGTGGCGATGGTGGTAGGCACCTATCAGATGACTGACATCCATCTCAATCCCATTCCTCCCGGCGTCATCGACCACAAGGAGTGGACTCCCGAAAACGGCCGCAACAATGCTTTGCGCATCAACGGACTGGGGGCACCGCGTGCTTTCTACACGCCCGTGCTGCGTGACGTGAAGATTCCCAACACCAGTTACGGCGAGGACTATGCCCTGGGTCTGAACATCTCGCGTCATTACCAGATCGGACGCGTCTATACGCCCGTCTATCTGTGCC
>DAIREJ010000045.1:0-3994 GCA_036795635.1 Sodaliphilus sp. | reverse complement strand
GTTGGGACGACAACAGCGACGCATCGCTCGATGTCGAGAAGATGAACCGCAACAACCTCTACAAGGATCGCATCCGCACCTGGGAACTCCAGGCCCGCATCGCGATGAACAAGAAATAAGCTTTTAGGCATTAGGAGGCGTTTGCTGATGCCCCTAACACCTAAAGCCAAAAGCCTGAATATGGACTACAGCAGTGTGGTAAATAAACTCATCAACAGGCAACTGCGTGACTGGGATGTGGCTGGCGCCAATTATGCGGCGCTGGACCACGTCGTCTCGCGCACGTTGCAAATGGGTGAGTCAACCATCACGTTGCAGTTCAATCCCGAGCGGCACCGTTCGTCGGCTGCCAAGATTGACACCCGCTCGCTGGCGCGACGCAAGTGTTTCCTGTGTACTGAGAACCAACCCGCAAAGCAAAAGGCCGTGCTGTGGGGTGACCATTACAAAATTCAAGTAAATCCCTATCCAATCTTCAAGCGTCACCTCACAATAGCCGACCTTCGTCACCTGCCTCAACGCCTTGCCGGCAGGGTGGGTGATATGATGCTCTTGGCCAAAGGACTGCCCGATTTCGTCGTCTTCTACAATGGTCCCCAATGCGGTGCGTCGGCACCCGACCACATGCATTTTCAAGCAGGTGCCAAGGGCGAGATGCCGTTGTGCGACGAGATGGCACATGCCACGACCCATTTGCTGGCAGACAGCGACGAGGGCTTTATCGGCTATGTGGATTCACTGGGGCGCAGCCTGTTCACGATAGAGACTTCTACCCAACGGGCCGCCGAGCGTTATGCCATGAGGCTGCTCGATTTGCTGCCCGTGCCCGATGGGGCCGACGAGCCGATGGTCAACGTGTTGTGTTGGTGGGATAAGACCGACCGTCTGTGGCATCTGGTCATTTTCCCCCGTCGCAAGCACCGACCGGCCTGTTACGGTGAGGGCGAAGGCAAATTGCTGCTCAGCCCGGCTTCGGTTGACTTGGGCGGCCTGTGGGCCGTGCCCGAGCGCAAGGATTTCGACAGCCTCACCCCCGAAATGGTACAGGCACTCTACAATGAACTGTGCTTGAGCCGCAATGACCTCACGCTGGTCATCAACAATTTCACCAACCCATGGGGAAGTTAACGACAGTTTTTCTATGATGGATTAAACAATTTGTAACAGAATAATATGGACGAGAAGAAGATACCTCAAGTGAGGGTGGGCATCATGAATGAGCCGACGATTGATTTCGTGCTCAATGGTGACTACCGTGTGAATGGCGCCGTATGTAGCGGTGACCAGACTGCCCACTGTGTAGACGGGCAGGTCGAATGGGGCGGTAGTCGCTACGAAGAGCTGCTGTTCGAGCCTGTAGATGTCGAGAATGCCTCGTTCACCTTGAAGGCGGTGACCATCGGCGTGAGTTTCCACTGGAAACGTCAGGAAGACCAGACGTTCAAGGGAGCGTTGCATCTCATCGTCGAGGACGGCAAATTGACGCCTGTCAATGTGTTGAGTGTCGAGGATTATCTGTTGAGCGTCATTTCCAGCGAGATGAGCGCCAACGCATCGCTCGAATTGTTGAAGGCTCATGCTGTCATCTCGCGCAGTTGGTTGCTGGCGCAGATTCACACCGAGGAGACCATCAAGACTGCTGTGCGAAATCCGCAGGGCGAGGGAGAGATGATGGATACCCCTCAGGAACTAGTCAAGTGGTGGGACCGCGACGACCACGTGAACTTCGACGTGTGCGCCGATGACCATTGCCAACGCTACCAAGGCATCACCCGTGCCTCGACCCAGAAAGTGGAGCAGGCTATCCGAGCCACATGGGGACAGGTACTCATGCACGGCGGCGCACTGTGCGATGCCCGCTTCAGTAAATCGTGTGGTGGCGTGATGGAGGAATTTGAGAACTGCTGGGAACCGCAGCATCACGATTACCTCGAGGCGCGGCGCGACGGCGAGAACGAGGAGGATTTCCCTGATCTCACCCGCGAGGACAATGCCGCCGAGTGGATTCTGTCTTCTCCCAGTGCTTTCTGCAATACCGCCGATCCCGAAATTCTCTCACAGGTTCTCAACGACTATGACCAGGAGACCAAGGATTTCTATCGTTGGAAGGTGGAATACACCCAAGACGAACTTGCCGCACTCATCAAGGAGCGCACGGGCATCGATTATGGCCGCATCCGCGACCTGCAGCCTGTGGCGCGTGGCACCAGCGGTCGCCTATACCGCCTGCGCATCGTCGGCGAAAATTGTGAGCGCATCATCGGCAAGGAGTTGACTATCCGTTATGCTTTGTCACCCTCTTGTCTGTATAGTTCGGCCTTTGTTGTCGAGAAACACGATAAGGGTGAGGATGGCTATCCCGCCAAGTTTGTCCTGCGTGGAGCTGGGTGGGGCCATGGTGCCGGCTTGTGTCAGATTGGTGCTGCTGTGATGGGAGCCAAAGGCTATGACTACAAGCAAATCCTGCTGCACTATTTCGTGGGCGCAAGTATCGAAAAGAGATATTAACTTATAAACAGAATAATGATATGCAAGAAGTAAAGATTGAACCAAGACAGAAGACCCCTTGGTGGTGGGTTCCTACCCTCTACTTTGCCGAGGGTGTGCCTTACTTTGTTGTCAACAACATTTCGGTGATGATGTTCACCAAGATGGGCGTTCCCAACGGTGATATGTCATTTTTCACGACACTGCTCTATTTCCCGTGGTTCCTCAAGGGTATTTGGAGTCCCATTGTTGACGTGGTGAAGACCAAGCGTTGGTGGATTGTTGCCATGCAGGTCATCATGACCGCTATGCTCATCTTGTTGACCTTCACTTTGCCGCATCCCGATGCCGCATCCATTGCTGGAGGCAACACGTCAATCAGCATTTTCTGGTTCACGCTGGTGCTGTTCATTATCGCAGCATTTGCCAGTGCGACTCATGACATTGCTGCCGATGGTTTCTACATGTTGGCTCACAGTACCAGTAGCCAAGCGGCATTCATAGGCATCCGCAGCGTGTTCTACCGTGTGGCTTCGGTCTTTGGTCAGGGCGTGCTTGTGTTCATTGCCGGCGTTGTCGAGAGCAAGACGGGCAACATCCCGTTGTCATGGCAAGTCACCTTGGGCGTGGCGGCAGCCGTGTTCTTCCTGATTACTCTGTATCACACCTTCTCTTTGCCGCATTCATCTCAGGATCGCCCGCGCAACGAGGGTGCTGAAGGCGCTGCCAAGAGCAATCTGGCCGAGTTAGGCAATTCCTTCGTTACCTTTGTCAAGAAGCCCGGTGTGCTCCTGGCAATAGCCTTCATGCTGCTTTACCGTTTGCCCGAGGGCTTCCTCATCAAGTTGTGTCAGCCCTTCCTCGTGCATTCTACCGAGCAGGGCGGACTGGGCTTGAGTACCGAGATGGTGGGAACCGTCTATGGCGTTTTCGGTGTGATTGCTCTGTTGTTGGGAGGTATTCTGGGAGGTATATATTCCTCGCGTGTGGGCTTGAAAAAATCGTTGTGGGTCATGGCTGCATGTATGACGCTGCCCTGCCTGACGTTTGTCTATCTGGCTATCGCACAGCCCACTAACATTGTCATCATCACTATCGCACTTTGTATCGAGCAGTTCGGCTATGGCTTCGGTTTCACCGCCTATATGCTCTACATGATGTACTTCAGCGAGGGTGAGTTCAAAACGTCGCACTACGCCATCTGCACTGCTTTCATGGCGTTAAGCATGATGCTGCCAGGCTTTGTCGCTGGTTACATTCAGGAGGCCATCGGCTATGTGAACTTCTTCTGG
Source organism: Sodaliphilus sp. (assembly GCA_036795635.1). Classification (GTDB taxonomy): domain Bacteria; phylum Bacteroidota; class Bacteroidia; order Bacteroidales; family Muribaculaceae; genus Sodaliphilus. Next base: position 215 of record DAIREJ010000045.1, on the reverse strand, counting down.
ATGGTCATGGCATGCTGCTTTGCCACGTTGCTGGTGACCTACTTCGTGGATCGCACCATCGATCCGAACTACGGCAAGAAAACCGACAAATAGTATTCGTAAAGTAGAAACAACTGAAAAATCTGAATAATCTGGTTTATTTATGGTGAAGTATTCATTTCAAGATGAGACTTATGCCATTCGCGGTTGTTTAAAATCAGTTGCTTTTGAATTGG
>DAIREJ010000044.1:13967-15078 GCA_036795635.1 Sodaliphilus sp. | reverse complement strand
CCTGACCGCCACGGCGGTCATTGCCTCGGTATTGGCGGGCAAGCCGGAGTCCAGTCTTACCCTGTTGGCTCTTTCCAACGGGGCGGAGATGCTCACCAGCTATGCCGCGGAAAAGGCGCGCACCCATATCTCCGGTCTGCTGTCCCTGGATCAGCGGCATGTCTGGCTCTTGGAAGACGGCATCGAGCGGCAGGTCCCCGTGGAACAGGTGCAGGTGGGCGATGTCATTGCCGCTCATGCGGTCACCGTTGTTCCACAGTTCAGGCGCGAGCAGGCGTGGCGCGGTGAGCGTGGGATTGAGCACCATCCAGGCGATACGTGTCACGTCGGTCACGGTGATGTTGTTGTCGCTGTTCACGTCGGCGGCCTCAAAGATGAACGGCTGCGGGTCAAGCTCAAGCACATACTGCGAGGTGACCACCACGTCGGTGACGGTGACCTTGCCGCTGCCGTTGGCGTCGCCCAGCGGATAGGGTTTCACGGTCACGACGGCTGTGGCATCGGGAGCGGAGATTTCCTCAAACGCACTGGTGGTCAGCAGCGTGTTGCGCAACGCGATGGGATACTCGCCCGTGGTTTGGGCAGTCACCCTGACGGTGATGTAGAACAGGTCGTCGCCGCTCTCGCCCGTGAAGGGCTTGTAGTTAGACGAGTAGCACAACACGCGCATGGCCCCGTTAGAGACGTCCTCACACATGATGCTGTGGGTGCGCGTCATGCGATCCGACGGGTCGATGAGATATTCCCCATCCTCTTTCACGATTTCTAATCCCTCGGGCATGAAGATGTCGGTCTGGAACGACAAGATGCTCCCGCTGTTAACCATAGCCACGGGCACCACCACCGTCTCTCCGGGAAGCGCTGCCGTGTCAGCTACTGTGAAGTATTCGGTAGCCTCCATCTCCACAATGTTGCCGAAATAAGGATACCATTTCTCATCCGCTTGATAGAATCCTGACGTCCCATAGGGCACATAAAGCGTGCGATTGGAATAGTCACTAGTATAGTTATAAAAGACATTATTGCCCATCGAAACACTAGCCGGGTTAACGATATGACAGTCGACACGAGTCAGCCCGCTGCAGTACGAGAACGCTCCGTAGCCTATGGT
>DAIREJ010000044.1:0-13947 GCA_036795635.1 Sodaliphilus sp. | reverse complement strand
CCTTCGAACGCATAGTTGCCAATGGTAGTGACCGAGTTAGGAATATCGATACTCGTCAGCCCGCTGCAGCCATAGAACGCCCCGTTGCTGATGATGGTGATCGAGTTGGGTATGGTAACGCTTGTCAGCCTGCTGCATTGTTCGAACGCATAGTTGCCGATGGTAGTGACCGAGTTTGGAATGTAAATTCTGGTCAATCCTCTGCAGTTAAAGAACGCATATTCACCGATGGCAGTGATAGAGTTGGGGATGTCGATGCTCGTCAGTCCGTTGCATGCAGCGAACGCCCAGTTACCGATGGTGGTGACCGAAGTGGGGATCATCGTATTTTGACAACCGACTATCAAAGTGTTCGAGGATGTCTCGATGATGGCGTTGCAATTATTGCGGGAATCATAGTATTGGTTTTCGCTCTCGACAAGGATACTTGTCAACCCATTGCAGTATTTGAACGCCCCATTGCCGATGGAAGTGACCGAGTTGGGGATGGTGATGCTGGTCAGACTGCTGCAGTCCAAGAACGCAGAGATGCCGATGGAAGTGACCGAGTTGGGGATGTTGATGCTTGTCAGCCCGCTGCAGCCATAGAATGCAGCGTCGCCGATGGAGGTGATCGAGTTGGGGATGTCGGTGTTTTTACAACCTACTATCAGGATGTTGGTTGCTGTTTCGATGATGGCATTGCAGTTATCCCGAGAGTCAAAGGTGACATTGTCATTAGCTACTGTGATGCTTGTCAGCCCGCTGCAGCCCGAGAACGCCGCATTGCCGATGGAGGTGACCGAGTTGGGGATGTCGATGCTGGATAGACTTCTGCAGTAAAAGAACGCCTGGTTGCCAATGGTAGTGACCGAGTTGGGGATGTCTACGCTGGTCAGTCCGCTGCAGTAATTGAAAGCAAAGTTGCCGATGGCCGTGACCGAGTTGGGGATTTCAACGCTGGTCAGCCCGCTGCAGCGTTCGAACGCCCGGTCACCGATGGAGGTGATGCCAGTGAAGTATTGCAGCTCATTAAATGAGGTGATGGAATATCTTCCCCTGAACACGGTGCCGATGTCGGTGACTGCGGCGGCTTCGGCCTCGCTGAGTTCGCCGTCATCGTTGGTGTCCCAATTCTGGACGCAGATGGCCTTGACAGTGGCGTCGGCAAACGAGATGGGTGCAGTTCCCAATTCATGGATATTGCCGAAGAAGTCGCTCCAACGGCTGTCAGCCTGATAGGTGGGCACCGTCCCCGACGGCACATAAAGCGTGCGGTTGGAATAGTCACTGGAATACTGACTAAAGACAAGGTTTCCCATTGAAACATTAGCCGGCTTAACGATGTGACAATCCACACGAGTCAAGTCGCTGCAGATTTCGAACGCGTAGTTGCCAATAGCTTTGACCGAGTTAGGGATGTCGATGCTCGTCAGTCCGCTGCATTCATAGAACGCCCCGTTGCCGATGACAGTGACCGAGTTGGGGATGGTGATGCTGGTCAGTCCGCTGCAGGCCCGGAACGCGTAGTTGCCGATGGTTGTGACCGAGTTAGGGATGTCAATGCTCGTCAGCCCGCTGCAGCCATTGAACGCGTAGTCGCCGATGGTAGTGACCGAGTTAGGGATGTAGATGCTCGTCAGCCCGATGCAACACTCGAATGCCCAGTCGCCGATAGTAGTGACTGAGTTGGGGATGTCAATGCTCGTCAGCCCGAAACAGTAATGGAACGCATCGTTGCCGATGGTAGTGACAGTGTTTGGGATCATCGTATTTTGACAACCGACTATCAAAGTGTTCGAGGACGTCTCGATGATGGCATTGCAATTATTGCGGGAATCATAATAGCGATTGCCGCTCTCGACAAGGATATTTGTCAGCCCAGTGCAGCCTTCGAACGGCCAGTAGCCGATGGTAGTAACCGAATTTGGAATAATGATATTCGTCAGCCCGCTGCAGTAGCCGAACGCCCAGTCGTCGATGACAGTGACCGAGTTGGGGATGTTGATGGAGGTCAGCCCGCTGCAGTACATGAACGCCCCGTCGCCGATGGTGGTGAGGCCAGTGAAGTATTGCAACTCATCAAATGAGGCGATGGTTCGATTAGACTCAAACACGGTTCCGATGTCGGTGACAGCGGCGGCCTCGGTCATGCTGAGCTCGCCGTCGCCGTTGGTGTCCCAATTCTGCACGCATATGGCCTTGACGGTAGCGTCGGCAAAGGCGATGTTGCCAGTCACAGCATGGGTTGAGCTCTGGCTGGTGGCGTGGGCCGAGGTGGCAGGCAACAGCAGTGTTAGCATCAGAAAGGTAAACTTCACAAGGTATTTCATGAGCAAATTAGTATGTCAGGTGATTATTATGCCATCTCGCGGCAAATTTAACAATAATCCCTCATGTCTGCAACCATTTGGCTTGAAAAAAGAGGCAGGGACAGTCATGCAGTCCCTGCCCTTGGTCAAATAGAATGATGATGCTATGGTCTTACCATTGGTTATAAACCAGGTAGTTGATCAAAGCCGTCAAGTCATCCATGCCGACACCGCTGATGCCATCGCAGTCTGCATTGGCGAGGTTGATGCCTGTGGCATCATCGGTGACCAGATAGTTGATCAGGGCGGTCAAGTCGTCCATGCCAACGATGCCGTTGCCGTCCACATCGCCACGGATAACGGTAACGGGAGGAGCCCATCCCTCTGGAGGCTCAACGCCGATGAGCATCTCGTGGCCTGTATTGAACTGCAGGTATTCGCCGTCGCGATGTGTCATGTTCAGTGCCGTGGATAAATACCAACCGTCACAGGTGCCATACCAACCATAGTTGAAGTGGAAATAGTTGTTGCTGTTGTAGCCGTCGCAGATGAAGGCGTGGCCGCTACCGCCATTTATATCGCTGGCAGAGTAAAGGATGGGACGTCCGGCGTCCAACTCAACCTTTATCAAGGCTTCCCACTCGGCGGTGGTGTAGCCATCATCTCCCCAGCCCCACCAGCTGCCGTCCCTGGATACATCCTCGGCGGTTGACCTGTAGCCAAAGCTGATCATGGCATCCAACTGCTTCCAGGTGTAGGCACCGCTGCCATTAGGGCTATATTGCATATCGGTGGCTTGTCCACAATAGCGACCTAATTTAGCGACTTCTTGAGCTTGCTCGTCGGTATAGGTGTCCTGAACCAATTCGCTATTGTCGTAATCCCAGTGACAATAGCTCAACAGCATCTTGCTGTAATCAAACGTTGTAGCGGGCAGGGCGGGCACGTAACCGTAGCCTGAACTGTAAAAGCGAGGAAGAGCGTCGCTGCCCTCGGGATATTTCCAGTAGTACATCACTTGAGCCATAGCGGTGGCGATACAACCCACAACACAGTATTGTCCATTCTGGATCGGGCACTGCCAATCGTAGGGATCTTCTTGACCCCAAGTGGTCTGGATCAATGGATCAACCCCTTTGAAGCCGCCTGCTTTCTGTACAGGCACAAGATCATCTTCGGTATAGGTCAGCAAGAACTCCATCTCGCTCTTGTAACCATCGAGTAAACCCTGCAAACCATAGGGCAGTTTGTTGAAATCCAGATGCCCTTTGTCGCTGTATCCCAACACCTGGGGGGCGCGATCTTCACCGGCAATGATGATGAAACCGCCACCAGTGACATTGAAGGCATAGTAGTCGTTAGCACCTTTAACTGCCTTTGATGCCTCGGCATGTGCGAGTTTCAGGTCGGACATGGCTGGCGCCTTGATTTGGCTTGACGCGTGTTGTTTAAAGAAATTGTTGGCGGCATTGCGAGCCTGAGTGAGACTGACGTTGCCTGCGCTGGCTTGGAGCGATACCATCGTGAGTGCTGCCAGCAGCAATGAACTCATAGTTCTTTTGATGTTCATAATGCGTATAGATAGATTAATTATTTATGAATTAAATGATTGACAATCATTGAAATATGTCATTAACGAAATGGTTTTCACTGAGACAGATGATAAATCGATGCCAAAAATAGATATTTTTTTTAGAACTGCCGCTTTTTTCAAGTAAAAAATACGTTCTCGCCATCAAAAGGGCATAAAATCTATAAAATCTTCAAATAATCTTATTAGGAAAAGTTGCTTTTCCAATATTTGGCGTATATTTGCACTGATAATCTGCAAATGACAAGTGATATGAATTTAACGAAATTGTTCTTAATCATGGCTTGCTGCTTGCCTTTGTGTGTTTTAGCAGCTTGCCAGCCTCAAAACAAAACCAGTATGAACAACAGTAAGAAATTGGTTGCCTACTTCAGTGCCACAGGCACAACGATGGAGGCTGCAACAAAACTTGCCAAGGCGGCCGATGCCGACTTGCACGAAATTGTTCCCGAAACGCGTTACACGTCTGCCGACTTGAACTGGCATGACAAATCTAGCCGCAGCAGTGTTGAGATGGCTGATAAATCAAGTCGTCCTGCCATTGCCAACAAGGTGGAGAACATGGAACAGTATGACACAGTGTTTGTGGGATTTCCCATCTGGTGGTACATTGCACCCACGATTATCAATACTTTCCTTGAACAATATGACATGACGGGAAAGACCATTGTACCTTTCTTCACGTCAGGCGGGAGTGAGGCCGGTGAGACCTTGACTTATCTCAAGCCCTCGGCTCCAGGGGCTAACTTTGTAGAACCAAAAAACCTCACTCGCTTGGACGAAGCCCAGATCCAGTCATGGGTTGAATCTTTGAAATGAATTGAGTAAATTATTTTATAGAATAGAATCTTGGAGGACCGCCGCGCGTGAGCGTAGCGGCCCTTTTCTATTGAGTGGTCTCTAATGGTCAATCACGTTTTGAAGCCGAGAAAGAGTAGGGGGCGTCTTTCTGGGAAATTCCTCGCTGGTAGTTAGGCTGCTCGCTCATATAGAAACAGATGTCGCAACCCTGCATGAGCTGGTCATGCTCCAGATAGTTGCGTGTGTAACGCTTGCCGTTCACGGTCATGGCATCGATATAGCATCCATTGCCTTCACGTGTGATGTTCACATGCTTGCCGTTCTCGAGTCTAAGCGTTACATGGTCAAAGTAGGGCGCTCCAATCACATATTGGTTGCTGCCGGGGCATACAGGATAGAACCCTAATGCCGAGAACACATACCATGCCGAGGTTTGGCCATTGTCTTCGTCTCCACAATAGCCGTCGGGTGTGGCTTGATACAGGCGGTCCATCACTTGACGCACCCAGTACTGCGCTTTCCATGGTTGGCCAGCGTAGTCATACAGGTAAATCATGTGTTGGATGGGTTGGTTGCCGTGGGCATAGTTGCCCATATTCATGATCTGCATCTCTCGTATCTCATGGATGGTGTAACCGTAGTAGCTATCGTCAAACACTGGCGGGAGGGCGAATACCGAGTCCAGCATTTGGCAGAAAGTGTCTTTGCTACCCATCAGGTCAATGAGTCCTTGTGGGTCATGGAATACACTCCAGGTATAGTGCCAACTGTTGCCCTCGGTGAAGGCGTCGCCCCACTTGAGTGGGCTGAACGGTTCCTGGAAGCAGCCATCCTCGTTGCGGCCACGCATCAATTTGGTTTTAGGGTCGAACACGTTGCGGTAGTTCATCGCCCGATCGGCAAAGACGATGATATCGTCCTCAGGCTTTCCTAAGGCTTTCCCAAGGCGGTAGATGCACCAATCATCATAAGCATATTCCAGTGTCCTCGCTACGCTTTCGTTGATGCCGACATCATAGGGAATATAACCCAAATCATTGTAATACTCAAATCCCAAGCGGCCCGTGGAGCTTACCTCGGGGTGCACGGCAGAGATGCCGTACATGAGTGCATCCCACAATTGGTCGATGTCATAGCCTCTCAGACCCTTTATATAGGCGTCGGCTACTACCGAGGCGCTGTTGTTGCCCACCATGCAGTTGCGGTGTCCGGGGCTGGCCCACTCGGGCAGGAAGCCGCTCTCGAGCCATGTGTTCACAAGACCTTTCTGCATCTTGGCGCCGATGCTGGGATGCATCAGGTTAATGAGCGGAAACTGACTGCGAAAGGTGTCCCAAAACCCTGTCCCCGTGAATAGTGGTCCCGGTTGCACGGTGCCGTTATAGGGGCTGTAATGAACGGTGTCGCCTTCAGCGTTGATTTCGTACAGGCGATGAGGGAAAAGCATGGTGCGGTAGAGGCACGAGTAGAACGTGCGCAGGTGGTCGATATTCTCATCCTCGACTTTGATTTGTCCCAGCAGCCTGTTCCACTGGTCTCGAGCATTCGCTTTGACTGTCTCAAAACTGTCATCGCATTGTCGGCGCAAGTTGAGCAGGGCTTGTTCTGGGCTTATGAACGACGAGGCGACACGCGCCGTGACCTCTTCGCCGCGATGGGTGACAAAGGTAGCAATGGCGCCCGCATGGTCACAAGCAATGTTAGTCTGTCCTTCAAGCAGGGCGCTGTCCTGCACGGCATAGTAAACGTTAAAGGGCTTGTCAAACTCAATGACGAAGTAGTTTTTGAAACCATCTGCCACACCACCACTGTTGCGTGTGGTATAACCGGTAATGCGACGTTCAGCAGGGTAGATGGTGACCTCCGATCCTTTATCAAAGGCATCCACCACGATATTGGCTTGACTAGTATTGGGAAAGGTGAAGCGTAATACAGCCGCCCAGGCACCAGGGGCGATTTCGGCCATGACGTCATAATCGGCGAGATAAACCTGATAATAATAAGGTGTGGCGACTTCGGCCTTGTGAGAGAACCAGCTGGCGCGTTCATTCTCATCAAATAAAGGCTCGCCCACCGTTGCCATGAGCGAAAACTGGCCGTAGTCGTTGATCCATGGGCTCGGTTGGTGTGTCTGCTTGAAGCCGCGGATTTTGTTGGCGGTGTAAGTGTATTGCCAACCGTCACCCATCTTGCCTGTCTGCGGCACCCAGTAATTCATGCCCCAGGGCAGGGCAATGGCAGGATAGGTGTTACCGGTTGATAAAGCAAAGGTGGATTCGGTGCCCATCAGCGTGTTCACCAGGTCCACAGGCCCCTGTGTGACAGCCGCATTGCAGGCGCAGTGCCAACCGAGGCCCAATATCAAGAGAAGTAATATCTTTTTCATCTCTGCTGATGTCAATTAATTGTGAGACTGCAAATATAGCAAAAAATCACACAAATGGGATACTAAACCCTCATTAATCAGTATATGAACAAACAAGCGGCACCCAGGTCTGGGCACCGCTTGTATTATGTAAGGATCAAAGGTATTACTTGATGACCTTCACACTCTGGGTAGAGCCGTCGCTGTAGGTGCGTACGATGATGTTCACACCGTCAACAGGCTGGCTGTACTCGATACCGCGGATGTCATAGTAACGTTCGCTCACTACAGTCTTGGCCACGCTGGTCTCGTTGACAGCAGTCGGGATGTGGATTCCCATACCACCGCAAGCAGGTGTAGTGTGGATGTTCTCGCCGATGGGCAATGAGTAAACACCGATATTGCCGCCAGCGCAAACCAGGTTACCGGCATAGTCGAATGCCATCTGGAAGATAACACCCTGGCCAGTCTTGTACGAATACTTGGGCGTGATGTCGGGCGTGTTGCCGTCCCAGGTCAGGTCAAAGAACTGGAGGTAACCGCTACCGTCGTTGATGACGAGCAGGTCGGAGGCCTCACTCACGGCAAAGCCAGCACGGTCACTACCGTTCAGCATCTCGTTGTAGGGGGTGCGACCTGAGTTGAAAGTCACATTGCCGTCATTGTCAACGAACATCAGCGAAGGAACGCCCGAAGCATTGTTGCCGGCACTGCGATACTGCGATACCCAAACACCATGACCCTGAGGATCGGCCACAACATTACCGTTGGTGTTGGCCTGCCATGCACCGATGTCATAGTACTGGCTGGGAGCGGTGTCCCAAGTGTCGAGAATGGTGCCGTCAGGCTGACCGATGTTGTAAACACCCACACCGTTGCCAAAGTCCTCAAGATATACGTATAACTTGGTGTCAGCGCCCTTGCCGCCGATGCCTACGCCAGGCGACGAAGAACCTACATTCACGCCATTGTTAGAAATCAGACCATCACTGTTGCGCTCTCCGATGAAGAACGTGGTCCAGGTACCCTCGAGGTCATTCGGATCGGCAATGAATACGCCCGAGGTGGGATCGCCCCAATCGGGAACATAGAGTTTACCTTGAGCGTCAATGCCCATGCGGTAGTTGCTGCGCCATATGCGGTTACCGTTGTAAACCTGGTCGCTTACACGAACACCATTTGCGTCATACAGATAGACACCGTTGCCCTCATTAAGGTTGGCAATGCGGTTACCAGCATAGATGGTACCCATCCTGGGACTGCAAGGCGACTTGTCAACTGCCACGAACAACTGGCCGCTGTAGGTTTGACCAATCGGGTTAATGCGCTGGATGGTAGTGATGGGCTCACCTTCGACTGTTACAGACCAGGTCAGGGTCTCGCCGGGTTGGGCAGGCAACTGGCTGTATTCCAGTACGATGCTGTTTGAGCCGGCCTGAACATCAGGCACATCCACAGTGCCTACCTCATTGCCTTCGCTGTCATAGAAGGTGATGTAGGCATTCTCGGCGTCAGTATTGGAATTGAAGGTGATCTCATAACCGCCGTTGATGTCAGTGGCATTCAGACCATAGGCGTAAATGCCAGCCACGGCAGGTTGCTCACTGGCGATGGCCTGCCACTTGGTGATCTTGTTGTCCTGCATCAGGTACAGGAAGATATCCTGATTCTTGACAGCAGCACCCGTTGACATGAACTCACAAGGCATGGGAGGCAGGTCGGTGTTGGTTGTAGCAACGATGGCGGCCTGGTCCAAACCAGCGGTGATGTCATACAATTTGATGCCACCCACGGCGTCCTCTTCCATATAAGGAGTTACCATGTACTGACGTTGTGCATACTTGAAGAACGATACGCCTTCAGCAGCTGCATCATCCTCATCGCTTTCGAAGCGGCCCACAACTTGGCTGTCGGTTCCGTTGCTCTGGGCAGTGGCTACCTCAAAGGGCAGAATCTTGTCACCGTCAAGTACCACGTTGTTGTCATCGCGCGGTGAGAGTGTCAGCATGGGCTCACCTACCTTGGGCAACGTGAAGTTACTGTTGGCAGCGATGGTCTGCTCGGTGTAGATAGTGCTGGTGATCTGGTCGTTGGCAATAGCGAGCTTGAGGAACCTCATGCCACCTACCGTTCCACTTGCATTGACACCGATAATAGTGACGAGGCAGTCGTCCGACGGACCGTCAATCACGAGTCTGCGGGCACGATAACGGTAGAAGTTGGCTGAACTTTGAGTGGTTACCCATTCAACAGGATCACTGTCAAAGTCAGCCCACTTGAACAGGCGCAGGGTGCCACGGGTGAAGCCCTCATCAACCTGACCGTCGCTGTACTGGGTCACAACACTGTTGATACCCACGAGCTGGTTGTCAGCAGTGAAGCAAATATCGTTCAAACGGCTGTAGAAGCCTGCGTTGTTGGCCTCGGCCTCGGCGATGCCGTTGATACTCAGTTCCTTGACAATCACCTTCTCGACATTGTCAATTAGGTAAACGTGGGGCGTGCCGTCGGCAGCGTTTGTCAGCACGATGGTGCTGTCGCCGCGAACGAGCATACGCTTGATGGTGCCGTCCACGTCATACTCTGTGCCGTCATCGCGGGTCAAGTCGAGCTTATCGGGAGCTGTGACATAACCGGGCAGATCGGGCTCTGGATAGTTGGGATAGAGGTCGGTAGGAACTTCGTAATCAGTGGCCTCGAGCAGTGGTACAGCATAGGTCGTCTTGTTGGCCTCGACAACCAGGTTACCGGCAGCTGCGTTGACTAATTCAACCCACTGTGATTCCACTGCGTTGGGAGTGAAGTCACCCAGCGGTTTGTAGCCTTCGGCCTCAACAGTCAGCGTGTAGGTACCAGGCTCCAGGTCCTCGAATACAAATACACCGTTATACAACTGGTCGGTGGTGTAAGTGGCTACAGCCTGACCGTTCTTCAACAGGGTGACAACAGCACCATTGATAGGTGCCCACTGGTCCATCGTGCCTGCATTGTACTTGTACAGGTTGTGGATGAGGTGGTTGTGCAAGTCCTTGACGCTACCCATGATGTAACCAGTGCTCTCGGGAGTCAAACCGAAATACTCACAGATACCACGGGCGATGCGAACACCCTCCTGATGGCAGTAGTCCTCGTTCAGCGCACGGTGGCGTGCGGGCTGATAGGTGTGGAAATAACCCTCAACAAGGAAGCCTGGCGCGCCGTGTTTCAATACGCCCAGATAACCGGTGTAACCCATAGAGTTAGTCGATGAACTGCCGTAGAAATTGATGTCACCGCGCACGTTGGGACTTGAGGGACTGTAGTTGGTCATCGGGTCAATCTGGTTGGTGTAGAAAATGGGCCAGCACGTTAGACTCATGGCACGGCTGCCGGGAGCCAGGTCGCCATTCTCGCCGTCATAACCGCGGTAGAGCATTAACGGATAGTTGGTCGCAGTACCGTCGGTGAGTGCGTTGGAGTGGTGTGACAGGAACATGTCGTAGTTGCCGATTTCCACTTCCTCGCAGATTTCAGAGAGGGGACGGTTATATATCTCGGCATCGGGAGCACCGCTCACATAGGGATAAGGTCCGTTGGCGGTTCGCGACATGGTAATGTTCTCGGCCTTAACACCCATCTTGATGAGTGTGGCACGGGTCTGGAAAGATTTCCACAGATTAGTGTTCGACTCGTAGAATCCGTTGGTGTCGGGACGTCCAGTCTCGGGCAACATGGGATAGGGGATAGTTGCCATCGGGCGGTCGTTGGGACCCCAGCTACCGTGACCCGGATTCAAGTAAACACGCAATTCATCGGCTGTCTTAGCCTGCATCACGCCTGCTGCCATGATGGCGGCTACGGCAAGTAAAAATATCTTTTTCATAGCGGTCATCATTTGGTTACATTAATAATATAGGCTTCACCGGCAGGAGTACTGAAGGCAATCTTGCCGTTAGAGGTGTGGGGATACATGGCGATGGTGGAATCATCGGTCAGCACCTGAGATTTGCCGTCAAGGGTGGCGGCGACAATAGTCGAGGCATAGATGTACTCGCCGTCGTCCAGGTCCATCATGCCCACAACGGTATTGTCGTCATACCATACCGGAGCGCGCATCTTGCCCACCTTGCGCACGTTGTTGCCCTCAAGGTCGCAAATGTAGGTGCCGTGGGCTGCCTGATAGAAGAGCACCTTTGTGCCGTCGGGCGACAGCGATGCCCACATGTAGCTGAATTGAGTGCCGTTGGGTGACAACTGGCGGGTCTTGCCGTTGATGGTGATCATCAGTTGGCCCTTGTTGACAGAGAGCACGGGAAGCTTATGAGCTTTCTCCTTGCCGATGGCCTTGCTGCTGAATTTCCCCTTGTTGACAACACCGGCGCTGGTGGCGTCAACAGCGTAGCCCTGCAGGTCACGTGTGGGCTTAACCAGCACTTGGTTGTCGCCGGTGGAGAGATTTACGCTCTTGAGTGACGAGTAACGCAAGTGCTTGTTGTTGATCGAGCCCTCTCGGAATACAACTGTTTGTCCGTCGGGCGAGATCTTCACGTTGTGGCCGGCACTGGCAGCATTGCTCAGCACCTGTGTCTGACCACTTGTCAGGTCTAACTTGGTGAGGCCTTGGTTGGTGGCGCTGGTCAGCAGCAGGTAATCGCCCTGGGGGCTGATGGCCGCTACAGCAGCTTTGTCAGTCAGATTGACCTTGTCGATCGAGGTCACTTGCAGTACCTGGCCCATTGCACTCATCGAGAAACCTAACGCTAATGCGAAAAGAACTTTTCTCATCATGATGGTTGAATGGTTTTTAAGTTAAACAATAATGGTTATTTAATACGTTTTGATAATTGTCTGAAACATGCTTAACATTCGCAGCAAAATTAATTGAAAAAATTGTAAACAACAAATAATATGTGTCTAAATTTTGAATTTCATTGTAAAGCACATCATTAAATAGAATAAAGAGAGCATGGAGCTCTCTTTATTGATGAAATCAGTATTTCGAGTTTGACTATTTGAACAGGAATAGCGAACCGATGGATTGCTTTTGGTTCACGCTGCGTATGGTGGTAGCGAACAGTTTATCGACACTCAGCACGCGCACCTTGGGGCACTTGGCGGTATCAAACGGGATGCTGTCGCTGGTGACCAGTTCGTCAAGACCGCTTTCCATGACACGTTCACTAGCAGGGTTGCTCATCACGGGGTGGGAGATGTAGGCGCGCACGCTGCGGGCGCCGTTATCTTTCATCAGGCTGGCTGCCTTACAGATTGTGCCGGCTGTGTCAACCATGTCGTCGATGAGGATGACATCCTTGTCCTTCACGTCACCGATGATGGTCATACTCTCCACCACATTGGCTTGTTGGCGATGCTTGTGGCACAATACCAGAGGCTTGTTGAAATATTTGGCGTAGGAGTTGGCGCGCTTTGCTCCGCCCACGTCAGGTGATGCAAAGACAATGTCCTTGAGATGTAGCGATTCGATATCAGGAACGAACATCGTTGAGGCATACAAGTGGTCAACGGGCACATCAAAGAAACCTTGAATCTGGTCAGCATGCAGGTCCATCGTGATCAGACGGTCAATGCCGGCAGCAATCAAGATATTTGCAACCAGTTTTGCGGCGATGGACACACGAGGCTTGTCTTTGCGGTCCTGACGGGCCCAGCCGAAGTAAGGAATCACCGCGATAACTGTCTGGGCCGAGGCGCGCTTGGCAGCATCAATCATCAACAACAATTCCATCAGATTTTCACAGTTACTGAAAGTCGATTGAACCAGGTACACTTCTGCTCCGCGTACCGGCTCTTCGTAACTCACCTCAAACTCGCCGTCGGCAAACCGTTGAATATTGATTTTGCCAAGTTGCATGCCAAGTGCCTCGGCGATTTTCACTGCCACATAACGTGAGTTCGTGCCTGAGAATAATTTCATTTCAGCCATAATAGTATCGGGATTTGTTATTCCTCTGCAAAGATAAGCATTTTCGCTGGCTCACATGCTATGTTGCCCCATTATTTTCACAAAAAAAACTGTAATCGCTGAAAATGAGATTTTTTTTGAATAATTCTCACTTTTCTGCTTGTGTTTCAGGAATTTTTTGTACTTTTGCAGCCGTGCTTTTTGGGAACGAGTCCGAAAAGCTGTTTTAACTAACTTATTATTAACAATTTAAATGAGCGAAGAATTAAAAAATTCTCCAATCGCCGATTTCGATTGGGACGCCTATGAGAAAGGCGAGACCAAAAGAGACAAATCTTTTGAAGAACTGGAAAAAACCTACGACAACTCCCTGAACAAGTTCCAGGAGGATGAGGTGACCGAAGGTACTGTTATCTCGATTAACAAGCGCGAGGTAGTGGTTAACATCGGTGCTAAGTCGGACGGCATCATTCCTATCAGCGAGTTCCGTTACAATCCCGACCTCAAGGTGGGCGACACTGTTGAAGTGTATGTCGAGAACCGTGAGGACAAGAAGGGTCAGCTCGTGCTTTCTCACCGCAAGGCACGTCAGGCCAAGAGCTGGGATCGTGTTAACGAGGCCAAAGATAACAATGAGATTATCAAGGGTTACATCAAGTGCCGCACCAAGGGTGGTATGATTGTCGATGTATTCGGCATCGAGGCCTTCCTGCCTGGTTCGCAGATTGATGTTCGACCCATCCGCAACTACGATGACTATGTGGACAAGACCATGGAGTTCAAGATCGTGAAGATCAACCAGGACTTCCGCAACGTCGTTGTATCGCACAAGGCGCTTATCGAGGCCGAGCTCGAGCAGCAGAAGAAGGAAATCATGTCCAAGCTCGAGAAGGGTCAGGTGCTCGAGGGTACCGTGAAGAACATCACCAACTACGGTGTGTTCATCGACCTGGGTGGCGTGGATGGTCTGATTCACATCACCGACCTGTCGTGGGGC
>DAIREJ010000043.1:0-15152 GCA_036795635.1 Sodaliphilus sp. | reverse complement strand
AAATTTGGCGCCTTGGCGTGAAGTTCCATGAGTCGATGCATCCCATTTAGTTTCAAGAAAAAGTGCTATTTTTGCAGGTGAAATGGAAACGAACTATGACGATATGGTGGAAAGGCTGCTGGATCAGCCCTGTTGGGTCATTGACTTGCTGCCGATGAGAGTGCCTCAGGACAGTGCAGGCCAGTTCTTCAACGTGGAGCGGTATTACCTGCAAGAACCGCAGCACGGGCGTTTGTGCCGCTGTTTTGCTGATGTATTGCTGAAGCTGAACTGCTATCATGACCTGCTGGTGAGTCATGACGATGAGTGGGTGAAGAATCCGGCTCCCGAGGCGCTGGTGGACTGGTTGATCACTAGCCTGCAAAACGGCCACATGTGTGTGCTCATCAATGACGGGGACGCTTTGATCACAGCCAGTGGCGGAGACATCCATGTGTCGCTTTACAATCCCTCTGAACCATTGCTGCAGCTTGTAACGCAACTGGCTGCAGCCGAGGGGCTTTTCCTTTGGAAATCTTGAAAAAGGCTATCCCATCAGGGCCGTGAAGACCTTGATGAGCCAGCCGCTGATGGCCATATAGATGGTGATGCCCACAATATCGTTGGTCACCGTGACGAACGGGCCTGTGGCGATGGCAGGGTCAATCTTCATTCGCTCGAGTACCAGCGGAACCACAGTGCCGAACAGTGAGGCGAACATAACCACAAGGAACAACGATGTGGTCACTGCAGCCGCGGCGATGTTTGATTTCATCGGATCATTATCAACAGGGAAGAAGTGGGCATACAGGAAGATGAGCAGACCCATCACCAGCGCGTTGATGAGTGCAGTGCTGAACTCCTTGAACAGATGCTTGCCCACATGTTTGATATCCAAGCTGCCGTTAGCCAGACCTTGGACGACGATAGCACTCGACTGGGTGCCCACGTTACCGCCGGTGCCGCCAATCAAGGGGATGAACAGTGCCAGTCCCGGCAAGATGCGCAGCAGGTCGGCGTCACCCTCGCCACCGCCCAGAATCAAGGCATTGATAATACCGCCCACCAGTCCGATAAGCAGCCACGGCAGACGGGCACGCACCTGACGGAAGACGTTGTCGTCGGTCTCAATGTCGCCCCAGATACCTGATGCCAACTGGTAGTCATCCTCTCCCTGCTCACGCACGCGGTCGATGATGTCATCGATGGTGATGCGGCCCACGAGACGCCCGATGCTGTCCACAACGGGCATTGCCACAAGGTCATATTTCTCGAAGTCAAGAGCCACGTCCTCGATATGGGTGTCGGTGCGCACACTCAAGGGGTCTGGCTCCATGACGTGTTTGATTTTGGATGCCGAGGGGTTGGTGATAGTGGTCTTCAATGGGAAAATACCCTTCAAGCGGTTGTCGTCATCCACGACATAGACGTTGTATATCTCGTCCAGATCCTCGGCTTGCTGACGCATGGCCTTGATGCAGTCGGGCATCGACATGTTCTCGTTGACGACCACCATCTCGGTGGACATGTAACCACCGGCGGTGTCCTCGTCATATTGCAGCAGGTCAACGATGTCGCCTGCCTGCTCCACGTCGTCGATGTGGCTGATGACGTCCTCACGGTCCTCCTCGTCAAGTTCCTGGATGACGTCCACGGCATCGTCAGCGTCCATTTGCTCTACCTGTTTGGCGATTTCCTCGTTGGGCATCAGTTCCATCAGGTCGTGTCGCTGGTCCTCGTCAAGTTCGACAAGCACATCGGCTGCGGTCTCGTCATCGAGCAGCAGCATGATGAACAGAGCTTCCTCGTCACTCAGGTCTCCTACCAGTTCGGCAATGTCGGCAGGGTGCAGGTCACGGATTTTTGCCCTGACTAATTCCTCGTTTTTGTTGTCGATGAGTTCGTTGAGGTTCTGCAGATATTCCTCGGTAAATTCTTTCATTGCATTTCAGTTAATTTCTCATTTATAACTTCTAACTCCTCACTCCTCACTTCTCACTTTTAATCAGTGAGGAGTCTTGTCAGGGCAATGAAATCTTCCACGCCCAATTGCTCGGGACGTTGTCGGAACACATCGCGTTCCATCGCCGCCAAGTTGTTGGCGAAAAGCGGCTTCAAGGAACTGCGCAGCATCTTGCGGCGTTGACCGAACGAAGCCTTGACGATGCGCTTGAACATGCGTTCGTCAACGCCCAGGTCGGTCACGTCGTTGCGCACAAGGCGCACCACACCGCTCTTGACCTTGGGCGGCGGGTTGAACACGTGCTCATCTACGGTGAACAGGTATTCGATGTCATACCACGCCTGGAGCAGCACCGACAAGATGCCGTAGGTCTTGCTGCCCGGTGGCTCGGCAATGCGTTGTGCCACCTCGCGCTGCAGCATACCGCTGCAACACAGCACCTGATCACGGTAGTCCAGCACCTTGAAGAAAATCTGTGTCGAGATGTTATAGGGATAGTTGCCGATGACGCAGAAGGGCTTGTCGCCGTAGAGTTTGTGCAGGTCCATCTTCAGGAAATCCTCGCCGATGATGCGTCCGTGCAGCTGCGGGAATGCGGCGTTCAGGTAGTCCACGCTCTCGCTGTCGAGTTCGACAACGGTCAGGTCAAGCCCCATTTCAAGTAGGAACTGGGTGAGCACACCCATGCCAGGACCCACCTCAAGCACGGGCAGGTGCTTGTAGTCGTCCAAGGTGTGGGCGATGCGCTCTGCAACAGACAAATCGGTCAAGAAATGCTGTCCCAATGACTTTTTTGCTTTAACTTTCCGCATTATTGTGCATTTATTGTTAACTTTGCACGCTCCTCGTGCGTCGATAGCAATGTGCAAAGGTAGCCATTTTTTGCCGTGCGGCACCACGGGAAGTGACATTTTATTCACCATTAATCAAAAAAACGTGAAAAAGTCGATTTCTTATTTGATAAAATACGGTATTCCATTCGCCATTGGCGTGGGACTGATGTACTTCCTTTACAAGAACGTCGATGTCAACTCGATGATGGAAACCCTCAAGACCGATGTGAACTACTGGTGGTTCCTTGCCATCGCGGTAGTGAGCATCTTCAGTCATGTCTTCAGGGCGTTGCGTTGGCGTCTGCAGCTCAATGCCATTAACGTGAAACCATCTTTCAGCGCCGTGCTGAACAGCATCTTCGGCACCTATGTCGTCAATCTGGCATTTCCCCGTTTGGGCGAGGTGTGGCGTTGCGGCTATATCGCTAACCGGCAGAAGGCATCAGTGACCCAGGTCATGGGCTCAATGGTAGCCGACCGTCTGACCGACACCATCACGGTGCTGTTGCTCACTCTGGTCACTTTCCTCTTGGCACAAGGTGCCTTCGGCAAGTTTATGGATACTTATCCTGAAATGAAGGAGCGCTTCGTGGGAATTGCCAGCGACATCCGTGTCTGGGTGGCAACGGCTGTTGCCATCGCTGTCATCGGCTGGCTCCTGGTGATGAAGACCGAGAACAAGATCATCAAGAAAATCCAACTTATGGCTCGTAACCTTTGGGAAGGCTTTGCGGCTATCACCCGCATGGAAGGCAAATGGTGGTTCCTGCTGCTCACTATTCTCATCTGGGGCTGCTATTTCCTGCAGATGTACTTGGCATGTAAGGCGTTCTCCTTCACCAGCGGGCTGAGTGTTCTGGCTGTGCTCGTGGTGTTCGTGCTGAGCAGTATCGGCATGGGCGTTCCCACCAACGGCGGTTTGGGAGCATGGCACGTTGCCACCATTTTCGGACTGTCCCTGTATGGCGTGGGTAAGTTCATACCCGGAAATTTTGACCCTCAGGCCACGGCGTTTGCTATGCTGGTGTGGGGATTCCAGACGCTGCTGCTCATCGTGCTCGGTATTTACGCATTCACGAGCATGGCGATTGACCGCAACCGCATCGAGAAGGGCAAGACCGTAGTAGATACCACCAACGACGAAATAAAACTGTAAACTGTAAAGCTATGGATGATAATTTCAACGATTATTTTACTGACGACGCCCCCGAGGAGCAGCCAGTGTCACGGCAGGAGACCGAGCAGGAGCGTGAGGAGCGCGAGATAAAAGAGGCTACTATTGAGCGTCGCGGTAGCTCGCTCAAGGTCCTGATGGCCCTGATTATAGCCGCAATGGTATTTTTCCTTGGATGGTGGATGTGGCAGCACTATTTTCATCCCTATCGTGTGAGCCAGGAGAAGGGTTGGATCATGAAAGTGAGCAACGAGGGCACCCTGTTCAAGACCTTTGAGGGAGAGATGATCAGTGAGAGCTATGTCGAGGACACGATTGTTGCCATGCAGAGTGACTTCCATTTCAGCATCACCGACGACAGTCTTGTCCGCAAGGCGAGTCTGCTTTCTCATGACGGCACCCGCGTCATCGTCACCTACAACGAGTATAAGGGTAAAGTGCTGTGGCGAGGTAACTCCAAGCATGTGGTCACCAGCATCGAGACTGACACCATACTAGTTAAGCCCAATCCCTATCCACGCGAAGCACCCAAAAAATAACCTTGCTCAGACTATAGAGCCCACACGCTTTAGGAAATGAGACTCTTTGGGATGTGTGACAAAGCACACTCCTAACTCCTCATTTCTAACTCCTCATTAATAATTCATCCAGTACTTGCGTTCGTCATCGGCCATCTGTTCGATGGCATAGCGCAGGGCCGTACGCGGCATATCGTGAGCATGTTGCTCAAGGAACTGGCGCAGCAGGTCCATGCTGCACCGCTTGCCCACCTCGCGCAACATCCATCCCACTGCCTTGTGCATCAGGTCATGTGGGTGGTGCAGATGCCACTCGGCATAGCGTAGGCACCACGATGGATTGCCCTGCTGTGTGGTCTTCCAGGTGCTCACCATGCCCATGCGCTGTTTCCACAGGCAGGGGCTGGTAGCCAAGTCGTCCATAATTTCCATTTTAACGCCCAGGTGTGTGGGCAACAGCAGCCAGTTCCCAAGAATCTTGGGAGCCGAGAGATCCACCAGGTCCCAGTTGTTGGCGCGTTCGGCGTGTTGCAGGTACATCTTCACGATTTCATCGCGACCTTGGATTGCCGCCTCATCGTTTTCCAGCCGTTTTTTTGCCAATTTGCCGAACTTATCGACCAGCATCAACAGTCCGCACAGCCTCACCTCGTGCCAGCGTGACATGAGCAGTTCAGGCACCTCGACAAGCGGGGTGTCGCGTCCTGCCAGCTTCACGATTTCTCGCGTCTGCGGCACCTTCAGCCCCAGAAACTCGTCACCCTCGCCATACTCTCCAGGCCCAGTCTTGAAGAACCCCATTAGCACCTGCCGCTGCTTCTCATTCTGCAGCGACTCCATATACCCGATAATCTCCTTTGATGTCATCATGCGACAAAGATACAAATAAAGAATGATTTTGCCCATCGTTATTGGCATGAAGCCATAAGAATTGTGAATTTGGTCTGTTTCGAGATTGGGCTGCGTCTCGACAATGCAAGAAAAAGTAATTTTTCTTGCTATTGTGCTCGGCTTGTACTACCTTTGTGACGATAAAACAGACACCTGTTGAAATCTATGGAAACCGCTAATCTATCCACTGCTCGCAAGACGATTGTGGGCATTCAATTCCTCTTCGTGGCCTTCGGTGCCACGGTTTTGGTCCCCCTGCTTGTGGGGCTTGATCCCGCCACTGCATTGTTTACCGCTGGCTTGGGAACCCTCATCTTTCATTTGATTACCAAAGGCAAAGTGCCCATCTTTTTGGGCTCAAGTTTCGCCTTCATCGCGCCCATCATTTCGGCGTCCAAGCAGTGGGGCATGTCGGGTACACTGGCAGGTATGGCTGGTGTGGCTTTGGTCTATTTTACGATGTCGGCGCTCATCAAATGGCAGGGCAGGAAACTGCTCCAACGCCTGTTCCCGCCTGTTGTCATCGGCCCAGTGATTATCTGCATCGGCCTGTCGTTGGCACCAACGGCTGTTGATATGGCCAAGAACAACTGGTTGCTGGCTTTCATCGCGCTTATGACCGCCATCCTGGTGTTGGTGCTGGGACGCGGATTACTGAAACTTGTTCCTGTGGTGTGCGGCATCGTGGTGGGTTACATCGTGTCGGCCTGTATGGGGTTGGTGGATTATTCAGCTGTGGTCAGTGCGCCTTGGTTCTCCCTGCCGCCGAGCATCACTCATTTCCAGTTGCCCGAGTTCGCTTGGGAACCGTTCCTGTTCATGATACCCGTTGCTATTGCCCCGGTGATTGAGCACATTGGCGATGTGTTCGTTGTCAGTGCTGTTGCTGACAAGGACTTTGTGAAGGATCCTGGTTTGCACCGCACCATGCTTGGAGATGGTTTGGCATGTTTGGCTGCGGCCCTCCTTGGCGGTCCTCCCGTGACCACCTATAGCGAGGTGACTGGTGCGATGCAAATCACGCGCATTACCAGTCCAGCCGTCATCCGCATCGCTGCAGTGACAGCCATTGTCTTCTCTATCTTGGGTAAATTGAGCGCCGTGTTGCAGAGCATCCCTAGCGCTGTGCTGGGCGGAATCATGCTGCTGCTGTTCGGTTCCATCGCCTCGGTGGGAATCCAGAATCTGGTGAATCACAAGGTGAACTTGGACGAGACGCGCAACATCATCATCGTCAGCGTTGTGCTGACGTTGGGTATCGGTGGCGCCATCCTTCCGATGGGTTCCTTCTCGTTGAGCGGCATCGGCCTCTCGGCCCTTGCCGGTGTGATTCTCAACTTGTTTATTCCTAAGACTAAAATTAATACAAGTAATAATGATTAAGCCCATAGTAATCGCACTGGCCATGCTACTGATGTTTGCGTCGGATGCTTGGGCTTGGAAGCCGCTGTTTGTAGGCCATCGCGGCTGCAACATCGGTGTTGAGAACACAGCCGAGGCCTACCGCAACGGTGTTGATGTGTACGGCTATGATGGGCTGGAATGCGACGTGCGTGTCACCAAAGACGGTTTCTATGTGATTAGCCATGACGAGACCACTAATCGCTTGGGTGGTAACCTGACTGTTGCCGATGCCACTCTGGCCGAACTACGTGCCGAGGAATATACCCAGACGCGTGGCGGTGTGACCTATACGGGCCACATCTGCACTGTTGCCGAGTATTTGTCCATCTGTGTCGAGAAGGGCGTTTTCCCAGTCATCGAACTCAAGTGGACCACGGGCATCAACAACAATGACATGAGCAACTTCGACGGGCTTGCCCATCTGGTCATCGACCAGGGACTGACCGACAAGGTCATCTTCCTCACTTCGATGAAAAAATCGCAGGAGTATATTGCCACCCATTATCCCCAGTTCACCCGTCAATGGCTGTGCAACGCCAACTGGGAGGGCAACGAACAGTGGTGCCAGGACTACGGTCTTAATCCCAGCATCTCCACCGGCAACTTCGACGCCAACACCGTCAAGACGTTCCACAACTTGGGCTTGAACGTGGCGATGTGGACAGTGGATACCAAAGCTAACTATGTGAAATATGGTAATATGGGTGTCTATATGATGACCTGCAACTCGCTCAAGCCCAGTGAAATGCCTGAACTCGAAGACATTGATTGGGGGAGTGACGCGCTGGATGAGTCGTCATGTGATGCCATCACCGTCAAGGCCACCGACTATTACACGATGACCGGCATGAGCATGGACAAAGGTCAAACCCCAGGCAACATCTATATTGCGGTCAAGCACCTGAGCGACGGCAGCATTCAAGCCTGCAAAGTCCTGAAACGTGAATGAGTGTTCAAGTGGTTTTTAGGCCACCGATTGTGTCTAACTAGTGATTCTTGGCATTCACAGATGCCGGGGCTATGACATCCTTGTTCCTGTTCACGGCTATACCCGTCAATACCTACAGGTCAACCGTGGCAAGAATGAGTGACGCCATCGAAGATTTGCGTCTCCTCTAGCCGCAAGAGCGCTCTTGCTTAGAGCTTGGGGTGCGGGTTATTCCTGATGGAACCGCATGCCGTCCCACACGAGGCGGGTAACAGTGCGCCTGTTGCCGTGACAGATTTCCACATTGATGTCCTTGCCCTGATGCGGCAGGTAGTACACGACAATGGGCATATGGTCCTCCGTCAGCTTCTCGCCTGTTTCATAGTTGGTCTCGTCAATGACAGGCTCAATCTCGGCGCCGATGTCTTCTGCCGCTATTGTCCACATTTTGTGGCTCGTGTTGTCATACATTAAGAAACTGATGCCGCTGTATTGGCCCAGGATGTATCTGTTGTCCAATTTAGTGACACAGTTCTCGGCAATCAATTTATGCTTCCCGTCAGCGCAGTTCCAATAGCACATCTCATAAAAGGTTTCTTCGTCCAAATCTTCATAGTCGTTACACAATCGGGTGTCAAAGGTGTAGCGCAGATAACCGTTTTTCTCATCTACCATGAATTGGACGCAGGGCTCCTGGGGCTTTTGGCGCAAATGTTGGCGCAAAGCGTCAAGAACGGCTCCTAACATCTCACCGGTCTCCTCGACATCGAAAAATGACGAGAGAAAATCACTGATTTTTGGAGCATTGCCTTTATAGTTCACACGGTTCTCCAGTTCGTAGGCGAAGATGCTGTCCGGATAACTCTGCTGTGCGAGAGCACTGATGCTGTTCAACGACACCATCAATGCACACATGACGATTAACTTTGTTCTCATATCATTCAGTTTTTTGGCAAATTTACATCTTTTTTGGGGAATTATATGTATATTTGTCATTGTTTTTAAGACTCATGACCTGTAATCATAATTTAATCACAATAGCGGAATGAAAAAGATCTTATTTGTTTTTGCTGTCTTGTTGGTGTTCACAGCTTGTGAAAACAAGCAGGTGCCCGCTACAAAAACCCAAGA
This sequence comes from Sodaliphilus sp., assembly GCA_036795635.1. Classification (GTDB taxonomy): domain Bacteria; phylum Bacteroidota; class Bacteroidia; order Bacteroidales; family Muribaculaceae; genus Sodaliphilus. The sequence goes on along the minus strand of DAIREJ010000043.1, from coordinate 6,331 downwards.
CAGTGAAGCAGTGACTAACGACACAATCAGTAAAGAAATGAAACAGCAGAACATGCAAGAAGTACAGGCTTACCTGAAGGAATGCGGTGCATTCTTCATTGCCACAACCGACGGCGATCAGCCCCGCGTACGCCCCTTTGGCGTTTCCGAGATTATCAATGACCGTTTCTACATCATGACGGGCAAAGTGAAGGACGTTTATAAACAGATGGCTGCGAACGATAAGTTTGAGATTTGCGCCTTGAAGCCTTCGGGCGGCGAGTGGATGCGTTTGAGCGGCACATTGGTCAATGACGAGACGCTGGCGGTCAAGGAAGAGTTCTTGAACCGCAACGAGAGTCTCAAGTCGATGTATAAAGCTGATGATGACAACATGGCCGTGCTCTACGTCACTAATGCCACCGCCCGTTTCTATTCCTTCACCGACTCGGTGCGCACAGTGAATTTTTAGCAATCTTGGGGCCCGGCTTGGGGGTGTCCGAGTACATCAAGTGACTTCACAATGAAAGACAAAAAACATCAGATAGCGCGTATCCGCAAGATGGAGCGTCACCTCAACAGCGCAATAGCTGCGGTGAAGCGCCTTGAGGGCGCTCTTGACAAATGGGAGGCGGTCCAAGAGGCTATCGCTGCTCTTGACGGGTATTATGGTGGCGACCTTTGGCGTCAGGACTATGCCGACGACGAGGCTGGCCTCCTGCCTGCCGACCTCAAGCGCGGCGTCCTTAGCGAAGACGGCATCTGGAACCTGCTCATCGAAGTCAAGGAACTCAACGAGAGGTTGAAGGAGTTAGGAATAACTAAGGACTAATAATCATGAACCCAGTAGCCATCAGACTCTTGAACCAGCAGTTGGCTGCTCCTCAGTTCAGCGATCCTGCCCAGGTGGTGAGCCATTTCGGCGCCATGCAGGCCCAGGAATACCGCATGATGCGTTGGGCTGTGGCGATGCGCACGCGCCGCCCTTCGGCACAGGCTTTCAAGGAGGCGTTTGACAGTGGCCGCATCATCCGTTTGCACCTGATGCGCGGCACTTGGCAATTGGTGTCATCCGAAGATTATTGGCCGATGATCATCTTGTGTGCCCCCAGGTCTATCGCCGTTACCCGCGGGTGGATGAACAGCAACAAGGTCCATATCTCAGAGGAGGAAATCTACACCGTTCGTGACATCCTCGCCCAAACGGCAGCAGACAGGGGGAGCGTGACAAAAGAGGACTTTATACAAGCTTTGGCCGAGAAGGACATCAGCATGGATGCTCATCGCTTGTCATACCATATCCGCATGGCCGAGATGTATGGGACCTTGTGCAGTGGCGACCTCTTGCCCATGAAAACTACCTATGCCCTCACGGCCAACAAAGTGAAACTGGTGGATAGAATTTACACTGACGAGATGTTGATGCGATTCACCCGCAAATATTTCCAGAGCCATCAGCCCGCCACGATTCAGGATTTTGCCTGGTGGTCGGGATTGAGCGTCAACATCTGCCGCAGCGGCATCAGGATGCTGGGCAACTCAATTCACACGGTGAAATGGCATGGACGTGAGTTCTATGTCACCGACGATTGCCGCACACGTGGTTTCAGGCGTGGCAATTACTTGCTGATTCCACCCTATGACGAATACCTCATCGGTTACAAGAGTCGTGACATCGCCCTTGCGCCAGAACACAGCCACCGCGCCCACAACAACAGCGGCATTTTCCAACCCGTCATCGCCCACGACGGCACCATCTGCGGCAACTGGACCCCCTTCAAATCCACCTGCCAACCCGATTTCTTCGCTGGTAACCACTCTACCGACCTTCAAGCTGAATGGCAGTACTACCAACACTATTTGGAGAAGTAATCTACCGCAATAGCCCTGCGTGTAAGAACATGAGTTATTTATAATTTGATAAGCTGTTATGAATATTGAGGAGGTTAGGGAGTTTTGTTTGGGGTTGCCGGGGGTGACGGAGGATTCGCCTTACGGGCCTGACATGATCGTGTTTAGGATCGAGGGGAAGATTTTCCTGCATCTGCCGTTGGAGTATGCCGATCCTCGCATTTCCATTAAGTTGCCGCCCGAAAAAGGTTTGGAGTTGCGTGAGCGTTACGATGCCATCCGTGGTTCCTTCCACATGAACAAGACGCATTGGAACGACATCCTCATCGAACACTCGTTCCCCAGACAACAGATCGAGGAATGGATAGTGGAGTCCTACCAGATAGTGTTCAACAAGCTACCCAAAAGATTACGTGACAAGTATTTGACAAAATAAATGAAGATGACACTACAAGAAGCCATTAAAGCCCGTCATAGTGTGAGGGCATACAAAGGGCAACCGCTGACTGACGCAGACGCAATTGCGTTGGAAGAGAAGATTGCCGAGTTGAATCGCGAAGGGCGGTTGCACATCCAGTTGATAAGGAATGAGCCCAAGGCGTTCCTGGGTCCGTTTGCCCGATACGGCAAGTTTCGTGGGGTGACCGATTATCTCGTCATGGCGGGCATGAAAGCCGAAGACCTAGACGAGCGCGTCGGCTATTACGGTGAGCAGCTGGTACTCTTTGCGCAGACTATCGGGCTGAATACTTGCTGGGTGGGCCTCAGCTACACCAAGATTCCCGGGACCTACACTCTCAACGAGGGCGAGGTCATCCAAGCCTATATCTCTATTGGTTATGGCGAGACACAAGGTGTGTCGCACAAGATCAAGCGCATCGACCAGGTGAGCAACGTCAGCGACAGCACGCCCGACTGGTTCCGTCGCGGTGTCGAAGCCGCCCTGCTGGCGCCGACGGCCATCAATCAGCAGAAGTTCTCGTTTGAATACCTTCCGTCCGAAGTGGGTCAACTGCCCCGAGTCGTGGCCAAACGCCACTTCTCTATTGTAGGTTACACCCAGATGGACCTGGGCATTGCCAAATACCACTTCGAGCTCGGTGCAGGCACCGAAAACTTCCAATGGGCATTATAGTTTAATATCATCAAACACTCAAATGAAAAAAGTAATCGTCATTTCAACGAGCCTGCGTCCAGGCTCAAACAGCGACTTGCTCGCTGACCAGTTTATGGCAGGCGCCAAAGCCGCCGGTAATGAAGTTGAGAAAATCTCCCTTGTGGGTAAAAACGTCCAGTTCTGCAAGGGCTGCCTGGCTTGTCAAAAGTTGGGCCGTTGCGTCATCAGCGATGATGTGAACGACATCATGGCAAAGGTGCTGAAAGCCGATGTCGTGGCATGGGCAACCCCCATCTACTACTATGAAATGAGTGGCCAGATGAAGACGCTCATCGACCGCATGAATGCCATGTATCCGCTGGACTATCAGTTCCATGACATCTATCTGCTCACTACCGCTGCCGAGGACGAGGAGCATGTGCCCCAACGCGCTCAGGATGGCTTGACCGGATGGATAGACTGCTATCCCAAGAGCCGTTTGGCTGGTACCCTCTTTTGCGGTGGTGTGAATGATGCTCGTGACATCGAGGGCAACCCCAAACTGCAAGAAGCCTTTGAAATGGGCAAGGGTATTGCTTAATATGAACATCGAAGATTACCGCACGTTCTGTCTCTCACTTGGTGATGATGTAGAGGAGAAGATGCCATTCACGGCATTTCACTCTGCCAGTGGCGTGTTGGTGTTCTATGTGCATGGTCACATGTTTTCGTTCTTTGACTGCGATGATTTCAGTGTCATCACGCTCAAGTGCCAGCCCGACCGCATCGACGAGTTTCGGGCCGGCAACGACAGCATTGGCAAACCCTTTAACATGTCGCAAAAGCATTGGCTCGGCATAGACCCGAACACTGCCCCCGATGAACTCCTGCAGGAACTCACCCGCAACTCCTACAACATCGTCAAGGCAAAGTATAAACCTAGACAATAAATGCCTGTAAAGACAAGGTTCATTGGCTCTACAGGCATTTGTTGTCAATGCAAGAAATCCCGGCCGGTTTTAACGACATACCATAAGAATTCTATCGCAAGTGACATCAAGGCGTCGTTTGCAATGGCATCTGGTGGTCAACTGGCATGGGGTTTTCCATTTGATTATCAATAACTTTAAGTTGTTGATACAATACATCAGATAATAAATGATTATCGATGTTGAAGTCTACCTTTTCCTTGCCGTCGGGTGAGAGCCTTACATTTACTATCTCGTTTTGTATCATATCGTTAATCTGTTCACGAGTGACACAAAAGCTGAAATACTTTGTATTCCTTGAATGGACGGGATTTTTTATATATGAATTCTGCTCAATCTCCACAGAGCCAAAATCATCAGCAATCTCAAATGTTAAGACCTGACCATTTTTTTGTGTAAGTAAAATGGGTTGTGGAGCTCTTAAGAATAATTCACTTGTTTCTCCAACTCCGCACGAAAACCTAACTGAATATTGATTCTCATTGCATTTGTACATTAAAGAGACCATTAGAGGGCTGTGTCTTGACACAACTCCATCAAGTACATTTTCTAATGAGACCAGAACTTTTCCTGTAGTAGCAATAACTCTACATCCATTGACTTCAGCATCGAATGCTATTTTAATATCCTCATCGTTAGACTTGCTTTGCGAAAACAAAACAAATGGCATAAACAAGAAGAGAAGTAAAAGAATTCGTTTCATAATTATAATACTTTTTCCGCAAAGATATGACAGAATTTATAAATTTGACCACTTTTTTATAATTTTTATGCTTTATTTGCAAATTGAAAACAATTCCCATACATCAAATAATACAACAATAAAAAAGAAGACAATAAATATTGTACATCCACTTTCTTTAAAATAAGGAAAACAACAAATACAATAAATAATAACCATGCGGCTCGTAGCTGTTTTAAATATCAAAAGTGCAGTTGCCCTTCTTGTCGTTTTCCTTTTAGTGCGTTGTCGTTGTGGTGATTACAGGCTTGGGCGTTGATGTTGGAGTGATTGGCGCATGTGCAGCACTTCTTGGATATTGCCGATGAATGCAGTGATGCCAACGGTCATTAGCAACGAGATAGCAGCTGCAGTGATGAATCGGGAGTTCTCGCCGAGCCATTGCAAGAGGAAAAATTGATTGCTGAAAGTGAAAACAGGAACATCCATGGGTGTCGAGAGGATGTATGTCATCGCGATGGCGCCACTGATAATCCCAGCAATGAATGCCACCACCATAGCCATCTTGTAACGACGGATGGTCGCCTCCTGATGCTGTTTGATGTATTCCACGGCATCCAAGCGTTTGCTGAGTGAGGCCATGAAAGCCTCCTTGTCATCAAATTGCGGTTTCTGGGCAAGGAAAAGATCCTCGAGTGCTTTATCTTTGTTCATAATTGTAGTTTCGCTTTAAGTTTGTCACGTCCTCGCGAGAGTTGTTGCCTGACGGCACTTTCAGATGTCTCGGTGATTGCGGCAATCTCCTTGATGCTGTATCCGTTGAGATAAAACATCGTGATGGCCGAGCGTTCCTTGGGGGGCAGAGTGCGCAGGGCAAGGTAGAGGTCCTGATGTTCAAAGGATGAATTGGCCTCAGTGCCGACGATGAAGGTGCGGGCCTCATCAATGCTTTCCATTGTGCGGCAACTAGCCTTGTGGTTGAGGAAGGTGTTGTAGGCAATCTTGAACAGCCATGAGCGGAACTTTCCTCTATTCTGATAACCTGACAGCGAGAGGTAGGCCTTGACAAGGGCATCCTGTGCCAGGTCATCGGCATCGTCCTTGTTGCCGCAGCACAGGGCGAGCAAGAAACCTCGCAGGGCCTCTTGCTCACGCTCCACATGTGATATGAAGGTTTCGCGTGTCACAGGTTACACTTGCTCTGTCACACTCTTCTCTTCAGCCTCAATTTCCTTGGCGAGCATCTTCTTGCCAACGAAATAATTCACAAGAAATGCAATGCCCACACCAAGGGAAATAAAACCGAAGCAGCAGGCTGCCATGGGGTCATCGGTGCCGCCACCGCCCACATAACCAAGCCAAGCTCCTAAGCCTATCAATCCGATACCAAGCAGAATGGCCAAGGTACCCCACAGCAGTTTCGTGAGCAGTTTCTCCTTTAGCAGCTTGGGCTTGTGCGAAATCTTCTTCATGATTTCCTCGATGTCCATTTCAGGATTCTTCTCGATAGCGGCCAGCACGATTTGTGTGCGTTGGTTGGTCTCATTCATCTTCTTACGGGCACCCGATAAAATGGCAACGATGGGAAGAACGCAACCACATGCAATCGGTATTAATATTTCAGCCAGATTTTCCATTTTTTATTGAATTTGAATTGTTAAACTTTTGTTTTCTTGAACCAGTTCACCAATAAAACAAGCTAGGATGCCAAAAGGTGACATCCAAGGCTATTTT
>DAIREJ010000042.1:0-15673 GCA_036795635.1 Sodaliphilus sp. | reverse complement strand
CACGATTATCTTGGGCGGTGAAGACAATACCGAGGGCCGTTCGGATGCAAACGGTGACGGTGAGGTGAACATTGGTGACATCAACGCTGTGATTGCCATCATTCTGGGTCATTAATCCCTAACTACTTAAAGACTACAGCCGCGGATTGCACGGAGTGTCACCCACATCCGCGACAGTCCGCGGCTCGTTTTCAACAACTGACATAACCAATTAATAACAATAAAACGATGAAGAAATCAATTCTCCTTTTCTTAGCTATGGTGGCGGCCTGTTTGAGTGCTTCGGCTGTGACCGACGGACAGATTTATGAGCCTGTGAATGGCATCAAAATCGCCAATCAATGGATTTTTGACCGTGTACACAGTGGCACGGCTTACACGAACAACGACATCTGCAACCAGCGCGCCCGCACGGCAACGATGGACCAAGGCATCATCTATGTGGCTCGCAGCGAGGAACTTCTTGTCGTCCAGGGCACTGACTCTATCATGCAGTCGGTCATCCATCGCTTCTCGGCTGTTGATGGCAGTCAGCTCGAAGACCTGCCCTTGACACTCAATGGTGCCCCCTATGGCCGATTCCTGGGTGTGGCAAGCATCGGAAAAGACAGTTTCCATCACATCTGGGTAGCGCCCATGACCAGCACCGTACAGCAATATGTGCCTGTCTATTTGGTAGATACCGAGACGGGTGAACTCACCTTGATGGTGGAAATGGACAAGGGCGATGCACCCCAGCGTACCGACTACCTGGACGTGATGGGCGACATTACCCGTGAGCAGGCTGAATGCAACATCATGACAGTTGCCGGTGCGACTGCCGACCCGGGTTTCCCGACCATCTACCGCATGCATGCCGACCAGGGCGGTGACTTTGAAGGCGGATTTGACGGTGACCCCTATATGGACATCATCAATTTCTACCCCGAGACCAAGACGGGCTTCTCATTGGCTCCTGTTATCAAGATGATCGAGGGACCTGACGAGGATTCGCGCTACAGCGGTGAGATGTTCTATATCGACTGCTTTGACACGGCACCTGTGATTTATGACTTCTCGGGTTCGGTAATCGACTCATTTGAGGAGGTGGATCCCAGTTTGTGGCCGCAGGCCACGCCCAACGGCTGTATCGAGTTCCATCTCGAGGGCCGCGATTTTCTTGTGTATGTCAATGCCGACATGAACGGTAACGGTCACGGCTGTCAGGCGAACATCTGTGAGTTGGGCGAAGGTCAGTCTTTAGGAGGAATGACCAAGTACTGGAAGATTCCCGCCGACAGTCTGGGCAAGGTCAATGATAGCGGTCTGCGCGTGCATTGCTTCGCTGTCGAGTACGGCACCGATGACGAGGGTTATGAGGAAGTGACTCTGTTAACCTTCAAGGCCTACAATGGCATGGCCATCTATAAGATCGGCAGGAACGTGAGCGGCGGTGGCCAACCGCAGCCTGGTGTTCCCAGTGACGTGAATGGCGACGGCGAGGTGAACATCGGTGACATCAACGCCCTCATCACGATTATCTTGGGCGGTGAAGACAATACCGAGGGCCGTTCGGATGCGAACGGTGACGGCGAGGTGAACATCGGTGACATCAATACGGTCATCTCCATAATCTTGCAATAGCAATGAAAAGGAATATCGTTCTTGCGCTTTTTGCCGTCGTGCTGTTGGGCACGACGGCTGGCGCGGCACGTGACCAGTGGATCATCGGCGACAATGCCTACGAGGTGGACACGCTCATCTTCCGTCATCTGGCGGGGCCGGGCGTGTATGCCGCTAAATATGACATCCCGGCGATGCCGCTCAAAATCAGCGTCGTCGAGATGGATCTGACCAACCCCTATGTCATGATGGAAACCTGCCTTGGCGGGGAAAAGTCGGTGGCAAGCGAGACTCCGGTCAACATGGCGATACGCAACAATCGCCCTGGTCATGAGGTGATTGGCGCGGTCAATGCCGACTTTTTCATGACCTCGCCGACCAACGAAGTGGGTCTTCCGCTGAGTGGACAAGTACGCAACGACGAATTAGTGTTAAGTGGCCACAACCGAGCCTGCCTGGCGCTGGATAACGATAAACATCCTTACATCGACCGTTTGACTTTCACGGGTCGTGTGACCTGTGGCGAGACTTCGTTTGCCCTGAATCTGGTGAATCGCATGCGATACGCCTATGAGGGCATCGCCGCCAACCAGTCCTTTTTGTTCACCCGCAGCTACGGCCCTGTGACCTATGATGCGTCCAATTCCGGGAAAATGGTGTTGCTCCGTCCGGCTGGCGATCCGTTCAAGTGGAACGCCAACGGCGTAGAGCATTGCGTCGTCGAGTCGGTCTTTGACGCCCAGGGTTCCACGACCATCCCCGACGGCAAGGCTATCCTGTGGCTCAAGGGCACCTATGCCAATTATGCCGCATCGCTCAATCCGGGAGACGAGTTGGACATCAGTTTCTCCTTCACACTTAACAATGGCCCGCAGGATGTGAACATCAATCAACTTGTGGGTGGCAGCAACCACATCATCATGCAGAACGGGCAGTTCATGGAGGACTGGGCGGAGCGTCATCCGCGCACCGCCGTTGGCTTCAACGCCGACAGCACGCGCCTCTTCTTCATCGTTGTGGATGGACGCCACCTCACCTCGACTGGTGTGACCCTCAGGGAGATAAAAGGCATCTTTGATGCGTTGGGTGTAGTTACTGCCGTCAATCTGGATGGCGGTGGCTCATCATGCATTCTGGTCAACGATGAGGTTATGAACCATCCCAGCGACGGCTCCGTCCGTGCTGTGGGCAATGGTTGCTTGTTCGTATCCACGGCTCCCGAGGACGATGAGATCGGCATTATCAACTTTGAGCCGCGCTGCTACAACTTATCGATTTCGGCTACAACATCATTTGCCGTTTGGGGCTACAACCAGTATGGCGTGTTAAAAACCCGCGATTTGCAGGGCTGCACGTTCACGTGCGACCCGCAGGTCGGCACCTTTGACGACGAGGGCTATTTCCATGCTTTGGCAACGCCCGCCTCGGGTAATCTGTATGCGCATTACAACGGCATCACGGCCACTCAGCATGTCACCGTCATGGAGGCACAGTGGATGTTGGTGAGCGATAGCGTGGTCATCGACCAGTTTCACCCTTATTCCATCAATATCAATGGCATCAGCGGATATGGCATGGACAAGGTGGACCCTTCGGTAGTGGAGTGGTACACTGCCAATGACCAAGTGTGTACCGTTGATTCCGAGGGCCTTATCACCGCTGTGGACGATGGCCAGACCTTTGTCGGTTCCTCACACCCCCTGCTTGCCGATTCGTTGCGGGTCAGTGTGGAGAATCCCAAGGGCCGCGTGACCACAGTCGAGAACGCACCCATTGACCCTGCCACATGGGACATCACCCAGAGTGGTGGCAAGGACCGCACGGTGACACCTCTGGATAATGGCATTCAGATTGATTTCACGGGTGCCTCGTCTCGCAACCCCTACATCAAGATTTCCAAGGCATTGCAGATGTGGGGTCTGCCCGACACGTTACGTGTGCGCATGGTGCCCGGCGACATCCAACTCAAAACAGTAAAAATGCTATTGGAGAACGCCTATGGCGATCGCGTCACCGTGGAGTATGATGTGCCAGATGCGTCAGGTGGAGAGGTGACCATCGATGCCCCTGTTTCCGACATCTGCGATGCTACAGACTTGGGCAATTTCCCGTTACACTTGGTGTATTATTACATCACCTACAATGCTGTCACCACAGGCGAACTCTACAGCCTCAAGATTCCAGGCATGGAACTCATCTACGCCAATATGCCGCCCGATGTGCAGCCGCCCGTCATGGGAGACGTCAACCTTGACGGCGAGGTCAATATCGCCGATATCAATGTGGTCATCAATGTGATTTTGACAGGTTTCGAGAATTCCGCTGCCGACGTGAACCACGACGGCGAAGTCAACATCGCCGACATCAACGTCATCATCAACCTCATCCTCTCCTAATGCTTTTTCAACTACAGATTGCGCTAATTCTGTGAATATAATTCATTGAAAAATCAATTCGTTGAATTAGTACAATTCGTGGCTTTTTTATGTTTGTCTTATGAAAAGAGAAGAGTTTTTGGTAGAAGTGTGTGCCAATGGAGTGGAGTCCTGTATCGCGGCACAGGAAGGCGGAGCCGACCGTGTGGAATTGTGCGCCGGCATCCCTGAGGGTGGTACCACGCCCAGTTATGGCGAAATCAAAGTGGCTCGACAGGTGCTCACGACGACTCGTCTGCATGTGATTATCCGTCCGCGTGGCGGCGACTTCCTTTACTCTGATTTGGAGTTGGAGCGTATGGCAGCCGATATCGCCGTGTGCCGCGAATTGGGCGTGGACGGCGTCGTTTTCGGCTGCCTGAATGCCGACGGCTCCTTTGACATCGAGAAAAACCGCTACATGATGGAATGTAGCAAGGGCATGAGTGTGACCTGTCACCGCGCCTTTGATCGCGCGATCAACCCCGAGCAGGCGTTGGAAGATGTGATTGCTTTGGGCTTTGACCGCATCCTCACCTCGGGCCAGCGGCCCAAGGCCATCCAGGGTGCCGACCTGTTGGCGCGTCTCAACCGTCAGGCGGCAGGACGCATCATTCTCATGGCGGGCAGCGGTGTGACCGAAAAGAACATTCGCGAGTTACATGAGGTGACAGGGTTGAACGAATTCCATTTCTCGGCACGAGAACCGCAGCTCAGCGCCATGCAGTATGTCAACCCCAATCTTTACATGGGGCGTCCCGGTGCCAACGAGGCCACCTTGGATTATACGACAGTTGGTCGCGTCAGGAATACCATTGCACAACTCCTAGACTGAAAAACTTGAATAAAGCGGTTTTTTTATTGTGGTTTTATTGCTGTAATACAGGCTTTTCTATATCTTTGCGAGGTTTTTTACGCATCTGTAATTAATTATTGAAATTTGAAAATATGAAGCGATTATTTTTCATCTTGGCCATTGCCATGGTTGCGGTCAGCAGCCTGCATGCGGCCCAGATCAGCGAGACGGCAGCCCGTCAGGTGGCTGACAGATTCTTTTCATCAAACCCGACCCGCCTCACAGTTCAATCCGGTCAGATGACCACACGACTCGTCTATACGGCCGAGCAAGGGCACTTTTATGTGTTTGACCGCGGTGTCCACAATGGCTTTGTTGTGGTGGCTGGTGATGACCGCTTACCCCAGGTGCTGGGCTATGGCGTGGATTTCTCGGCAGACAACATGCCGCCCGCCATGCGCTACTGGATGGACGAGATGAGCCGTCAAATCGCTTTTCTTCAATCCCATCCCGAAGCCAAGGTCCACAGGCCTGCACCTCGTGTGAATGCCGTGGCACCTCTCATGACAACCATGTGGGACCAAGGTGAACCCTATAACAACTACTGCCCTTATTACTATAACAACAACGGTGACTCGGCACGTGCCGTGACTGGTTGTGTGGCGACAGCCACCGCCCAGGTCATGAACTACAACCAGTGGCCCGATGTCGGCAGGGGAAGCCATTCCTACACCTGCAATGTGAACGACATGACCGTCACCGAGCTCAGTGCTGACTACAGTCAGTCGGTCTATCGTTGGGACTTGATGCTCGACACCTATGATGCCAGCAGCAGCCCCGAGTCCTGTGACGCCGTGGCCAAGCTGATGTCCGATGTCGGCATCTCGATGAATATGGGATACGGTGCCTCCAGCGGTGCACAGGAGACTGTGGCAATGCGTGCGTTGGTCGAGTATTTCAAGTACAGCAACAAGTGCTATATCCTCAACCGTGACTATTATGGTGCCGACGAATGGGACCAGTTCCTGGTGGATGAAATCAGTGCGCTCCGCCCGATCATCTATTGCGGCTACACCATCTCGTCCACCGATTCTGGTGGTCATGCCTTTGTGCTCGATGGCTTTGATAACAATGGCTATTTCCATGTCAACTGGGGATGGGGCGGCAGTTCCGACGGTTATTTTCTCGTGTCGGTGCTCGCACCGGGATCAGGTATGAATTTCGAGTATATGCAGGACGGCGTCTTCGGTCTCGTTCCCGAGCACAAGGCTGCCGAGGTGGACAGAGTCCTCAATATCCGCACCCAGTTGGTCCCCTTGGTTTCATCGGTTCCGCTGGGTGAATGCAAGGAATTGTTCAAGTTGGACAACTTTGTGGCCGAGGGCAATGCTCTGGACACTGCTGGCTATTTTGAAAGGAATGGTCGCCGATATTACTATGCCGAGATTCCCATGTCGTTGGGCGTGTATGATAGCAATGGCGAGCTGCGCCAGAGCGAGGAGTTTATCCGCCAACAGGTATTCAGCGGCTATTGGTTTAATTCCGATCAACGCATCAACATGACCTTGTTGAATTCGCTCGAGAACGGCGAGTATATGGTCAAGTTGGCCTATAGCCTTGAAGAGGATGGAAACTATAACCACAGGGTGATGGACTACAGCGGCAAGGAACTCTATGTCAAGATGATAGTGAGTGACGGTACCGCTCATTTGACCGACTGCTTCTTGAGCAATACCTATGGTCTGAGTTCAGTAATTGTTCCTGGTGGCATCATGGTCAACCAACCCATTGATGTCAATGTGAGCCTGTCTTATAACATGCCGTGGGGCGGTGGCGGCGGCGAGAATGGCCCTCTCGGCACTGCTCATCTGTCCTTGCTTAAGGATGGCGTCGAAGTGGCCTCCAGCGAGCCCTATGAGGTGATGGTACCCGTCAACACGGTGCAGTCCTATCAGATGCAGATTACCGCTCCCGCCGAGTGGGGACGTTATGAACTGGTGGTGAATGACGAGAGTGGCAACACCTTTGTGGAAACTAACCAGTGGAACGAGGCCATAGGCGACGGCATTATCCCCATCATGGTGTTGCCCGTGTGTCAGCAACTCGTCGAGGACTTTGAGACCATGACAGCCAACAGCAGCTCCAATGACAAGGATGTGCAGGGATTGTTCACCACTTGGAGCTTTACCAAGTGCGGTGTGCGCGCCCCGGGCGAGGGCCGTTGTAACGGCACCAACTCTGTGATGCTGAAGAAGGCAAGCTCCTTCGGCACCTCGCAGCCCATGGCCCACAACTTCATCATGGCGCAGGCTACGTTCTTCAACCAATCTTCCACGGCAGCAAAGTACAAACTGGAATCTTCGACCGACGGTGGCACTACCTGGGAAGTGGCTAACACCATTGATGACCTGCCGGCAGCCGATGTGCCGGCCAACAGTGTGACGTCACCTATCTGGAAGCTGAACCTGTCGGCTTCCCGTCCTGTCATCTTCCGCATCGCTATGATTGCCGGTGGCTCGGCATCGACCTATGTCGATGATGTTTCCTTCTACTATAACGACACGATAGGCGATGTGAATGGCGACGGTGAGGTGAACATCGCCGACATCAACGCAGTCATCACTGTGATCCTGTCCAATGGTGATAAATCCGCAGCCGATGTCAATGGTGACGGCGAAGTCAACATTGCCGACATCAACGCCATTGTCTCCCACATCCTCTCATAAACTGCGGGGAATCGAATTATCTGAAAGCGTGGCAAAGGAACTGAACCTTTGTCACGCTTTTAGCAGCTGCAGAGCAGTACTGACGGCCTCGTCTGGGGTGACCCAGGTGATGTCGGGGTCGCGGCGATACCAAGTGAGCTGTTTCTTGGCATACACGCGCGTGTTTTTCTTCATCCGCTCGATAGCGGTCTCGCGATCCATCGTGCCGTCAAAGATAGCGAACATTTCCTTCATACCCACGGTGTTGAGCGAGTTGAGGTGGCGCAAATGATAGACAGACCGTGCTTCCTGCTCCAGCCCGGCCTCAATCATGTGGTCAACGCGGGCATTGATGCGGGCAAACAGTTGCTCGCGCTCGATGTTGAGCGCCAATTTGATGATACGGAAGTCGCGGTGCTTGGCAATGCCAGTACGCAAGGTGGAGTAGGGCACACCTGCCTGACGGCAGATTTCCACGCCGTGGCACACACGGCTGGTGTTCTTGCGGTCGATGGTCGCCGCATATTGCGGGTCCAGTTGCTCCAGCTCGGCCACAAGGCTCTCCAACCCCTCACGGGCCAGTTTCTCCTTGACGGCGCCACGCACCTCAGAACTGATGTCGGGCAACTGGTCAATGCCGCGACACACGGCGTCAACATACAGCATCGAGCCGCCGCACATCACAACGCAGTCACCCTGTTGCCACAGCGTGGGCAGCAACTCCAGCACATCGCTCTCGAACTGGGCGGCGCTGTAACTCTCCTCAAGATTCTTGAAGGCTACGAAATGGTGTCTGGCAGCAGCCAGTTCCTCAGGGGTGGGCGCTGCAGTGCAGATGGGGATGCCGCGGTAAATCTGGCGGGAGTCGGCGTTGATGATGTCACACTGCAGCCCCTGCGCCAACTCAATCGCAGCAGCCGTCTTGCCCACTCCCGTGGGCCCCGTGATGACAATCAAATTCCTCATCCCTCACTCCTCACTCCTAAAAACTACTCTTTCTTCTCCTGGTTGCGGTAGTTGGCAACGAGGGATGATGTCATAGCAATGGGTGTTTTCTTGTCGGTGAGTGGTTTCTTCTTGGATTTGTGCAACGGGTTGGGTTGATGCAGCACAAACTCACAGTAATAGGAGATAATCAACGTGGTCAACGGCAAGCCGATAATCAGACCGATAAAGCCCAGCACATAGACCCACAGCGACAAGGACAGGAAGATGATGGCGGGATTGAGACCCATCTGATTCTTCATGATGGTGGGGATGAGCACCATATCCTGGATGACCTGGCAGATGATGTAGGCAACGATAACCCATGCGAACATCACCCAGAAACTGCCGCCAGTTGCGGCTGTCGCCACCAGGCACAGGAAAGCGGCGATGGGGATGGAGATGAGTTGCAGGTAGGGTACCATGTTCAAGAGTCCCACAAACATTCCAAAGGCGATGGCCATGGGCAGCCCGATGATATAGAATTCGATAGCGAAAATCACACCCACGAAGAACGATACTGCCGCTTGTCCGCGGAAGTAGCGGCGCATTGTGTCGGCGACATCACCGAAGATGCGCAGCGAAATGCGGCGGTACTTGGCAGGGATGGCAGCCTTGAAACCGTGTGACAATTTGTTGAAATCCAGCAAGATGAAGAACATATACAGCAACACGATGAACCATGACACGATGTTGAAGATTACGCTCATCGTGCCACCGACAACCGACCAAGCTCCTGAAACGGCCTTGTTGATGATGTCCATCCACTGCTGCTTAGAGAAAATCTCGTTGATTTTCTCCACGTCAATATAGCGCTGGATGAAGTCATTGATCTCGGTGGGCAGGTAGGGAATCCGCAGCGAGGACTTGGCATAGGCTGCCAATTGCTTGGACATCACCCCGAACTCATCAATCAGGTAAGGGACGACAAGCCAGCACAGGCCTGTGATAACGGCAATAACGATAATCAGTGCCAGCACCACGGCGATAGCGCGTTTGCGGATGTGGATCTTGCGTTGCAGCCATTCGACCAGTGGTTCGATGATGTAGGCAAGGATAAAGCCCACGACAAAGGGCATCAACACGGGGCTCAGGTAGTTGACGAGCCAAATGCCGATACCGACGCTGATGACGGTCAATACCAGCCTCACCACTCGGTCAAAGTCATATTTCTTCTGTTGTACTGTCTGTGACATTATGATGTATGATCAAAACTTCTAACTTCTAACTCCTAACTAATTCCTAATTCCACCGGGCAGTGGTCGCTGCCGAAGATTTCGGTATGGATTTTAGCGTCAGTGAGCCGTTTCTGCAGGCGGTTGCTCACCAGGAAGTAGTCGATGCGCCACCCCGCATTCTTCTCGCGGGCCTTGAAGCGGTAGCTCCACCACGAATAAACGTCGGTCACATCGGGGTTGAAGAAGCGCCATGTGTCGGTGAAGCCCGAGTCAAGCAACACGGTCATTTTTGCGCGCTCCTCGTCGGTGAAACCGGCGTTCTTGCGGTTGCTCTTGGGATTCTTCAGGTCAATCTCTTGATGTGCCACGTTGAGGTCACCGCACACGATGACGGGTTTCTTCTTGTCCAACTCCAGCAGATAGGCGCGGAAGGCGTCCTCCCACGTCATGCGGTAGTCCAGACGGCGCAGACCGTCCTGGCTGTTGGGCGTGTAGCAGGTCACGAGGAAGAAATCGGGCATCTCCAGGGTGATGACACGTCCCTCGTGGTCATGCTCCTCGATGCCGATGCCATAAGTCACGCTCAACGGCTCGTGACGGCTGTAAATCGCTGTGCCCGAGTAGCCTTTCTTCTCGGCATAGTTCCAATAGGAGCGATAGCCGTCAAACTCCAAATCGAGCTGACCCGCCTGCATCTTGGTCTCCTGCAGGCAGAAGAAGTCGGCATCCAACTCCTTGAAGATGTCGCCGAAGCCCTTGCCCACCACGGCTCTCAAGCCGTTCACATTCCATGAGATGAATTTCATTGCCATATCTGAGTTATTGGTTTAACTTGCAAATTTACTGCAATCGGGCCAAAATACAAAATGAAATCACTAATTTTGCAGGGATGAACCAAAAGTTCCATCCTTTTGACTTTGGCACGGCAACCGTGGAGTTGCCGCGGCAATTCACGTGCCCGTTCTGCTACGAGCCGCATCCGTTGGCGCTCCTGGCGGTCGAGCAGGTGCAGCGCTACGTGGCATCTCGCACCGATTGGGCCGACGAACTCAACGCGGGCAAGATGCTTGGCGTCTTGGTCGTGCAGGACGATGAAAATCGTCTGGGCTATTTGGCCGCTTTCTCGGGCAATCTTGCAGGCAGCGTCAGGCACGATTACTTTGTGCCGCCGGTATATGACCTGTTGGACCCCGACGGCGAGTTCAAGCGGGGAGAAGCGCAAATCACCGCCATCAACCATGAGGTGCAACGTCTGGAGCAATCTCCCGAATTGCAGTCGCTGAAGCGCATTGAGGTCTCACAAAGCCAGCAGATGCTCGATAAGATCGAAAGTTATAAGGAAATGATGGTGCTTCACAAGCAAGAACGCGATGCCAGTCGCAAGGCTGGAAACCTGACCCCCGAGCAGCAGGAAGCGCTCTTGAACCAAAGCCGTTTCGAGAAAGCCGAACTGAAACGCATCCGTCAGCGCCTTGAGGACGAATTGCTGGAAACCAGGCAACAAATCAACCATCTGCGCCATGAGATTGACCAGTTGAAGTCGCGCCGCAAGACGATGAGCGAGGCTTTGCAGGAACGCATTTTCCGACTTTTTATCGTTAGCAATGCCCGCGGCGAATGTCGCGACTTGGTCGAGGTGTTCAAGCCTTTGGGCACTTTGCCGCCGGCAGGGGCAGGGGAGTGCTGTGCTCCGCGTTTGCTCAACTATGCCTACAACAACGGCCTGCGCCCCGTGTGCATGGCCGAGTTCTGGTGGGGCGAGTCGCCGGTGGGCGAGGTGCGCCACCATGGCCACTTCTATCCTGCTTGTCGCAGCAAGTGCAAACCCATCCTTGACTTCATGCTGCAAGGCCTTGACGTGGAGGAGAACCGTTTAGGTCAGCCCGTTGAGAACAGGGCACTCGATGAGGTTTATGACGATCAGTGGCTCACGGTGCTCAACAAACCCTCGGGAATGCTTACCGTGCCGGGAAAACTGCTCGAAGACTCATTGCTGACTCGTTATCAGGTTGCCCACCCCGAGGCCGTCGGCCCGATTGTGGTGCACCGTCTGGACCAGGAAACATCGGGACTGGTAGTGTTTGCCAAGGACAAAGCCACTCACAAAGCCTTGCAACAGCAATTCGAAAACCACATCATCCGCAAGCGCTACATCGCCCTACTTGACGGCATCGTTCCGCAGGACGAAGGCACCATCGCCCTGCCCATCCGCCCCGATGTTGACGACCGTCCACGCCAACGCGTGGACCATGAGTCGGGAAAACCTGCCGTTACCCGTTACCATGTGTTGAAACGTGAAGATGGTGTAACGCACATTGCACTGGAGCCGTTGACGGGCCGCACCCACCAGTTGCGCGTACATTGTTCGCATCCGTTGGGGTTGAACTGCCCCATCATGGGTGACCGCCTCTACGGCCGTACTGCTGCTCGCTTAATGCTTCATGCGCAACGCATCACATTCACCCATCCCGCAATGGGCGAGCTTATGACAATAGCCTGTGAACCGGATTTTTATAACGAAGCAACCGCCTGAAATTGGCGGTTGCGCTATTTTTCATAAATGTAATCCAATCTTACAGGCGGAAGGCGATGGGCAGCACCACCCTCACGGGGACGGCATGGTTGCCCACCTTGCCCACGCTCCATTTGGGCATTTCGTTGATGACGCGGATGGCCTCGCGATTCAGGCTTTCGTCGCCCGCTCCGCGGATAACACGCACATCGGTAACGCGTCCGTCGGTACCCACGATGAAACTGCACAGCACGCGACCTTGAATCCCTTTCTTGTAGGCATAGTAGGGATACTCGCGCGTCTTGTTAATGAAGTTAATCAAACCACGTTCACCGCCGGGAAACTGAGGCTGGATATCCACATAGTCAAACTCATAGACCTCCATATAGGAATGCTTGGTCGTAGGATTGACGGTGGTGACATGACGCACCTGTGCAGCCAAGGGCAACACTGCCGTTAATGTCATGATAGCCAGTAATCCTAAACGTAATTGTTTGACCATGGACAAGTTATTGTTAGGTTATCAATGTCAAAATCCAGTCGAAACCGGTTTTTCATGGCGCAAATATATGGTTACAAATGCAAACAGCAAAATGATTTAATTCGTTTTTGTAAACTATTAGCATTGTTTCATTCTTTTTTGCTAAATCCAGTGGTTTTGAAAAAAAATGTAAATTTTCATGACATGATTAGAAAAAGTGCGGTCAAATGTGGGTCGCCCGCAGAACTCTGTGTTTTGATTACAAGAAACGTCTCACCCAAAGGGTACCCATTGAGTAACTTCCACAACATGAGACCCGCTAAAACTAAAGGCTTGTTAAGGCTTGAGTGTCTTTTTTCAAGATTGGTTATAGTGAATAATCAATTTTTATTACCTTTGCAGCGATAGAATCATTTTATTAACCTGTATAATAACTATTGACATGATGATGAAAAAATCACTGTTTCTTGCAGCGATGGTTTTTGTTATTGCTCAAGCCTTTGCAGCTAATGTTGACTTGTTGACCGCGCGGTTTAAAGCCGTTGATTTCTTAAGGTTCAATACCGTGAACGGACGTCTTATGACCTCAGCTCCTGCCATCAGATGGGTTCATGAAGAGAAGAATTCGACAAATGTCGCCCTCAATGCTTACTATGTAGTGAACACCGAGCGCGGTTTTGTCATAGTCGCCGGTGATGACCGCACCAACGAGATTCTCGCCTATGGTGACGCTCCGTTGAGCGACATGAACAATTT
Source organism: Sodaliphilus sp. (assembly GCA_036795635.1). Lineage (GTDB taxonomy): Bacteria > Bacteroidota > Bacteroidia > Bacteroidales > Muribaculaceae > Sodaliphilus. Next base: position 2,245 of record DAIREJ010000042.1, on the reverse strand, counting down.
GCCCGAGAACATGAAGTTCTGGTTGGGTCACTACAAGCAGCAGATGGAGTATCTGCAAGCTCATCCCGGTATAGTGGCCGAGAAATCAGCGCTCAAAAATAACCTTGGAGTGACTGTTGCCCCCATGCTTGAAGCCATGTGGAACCAGGGCTATCCCTACTATTCGCAGTGCCCGATGATTGAGAGTGCCAGTTTGCGTGCTCAGACCGGTTGTGCCGCCACTTCACTGGCTCAGGTGTTCTACAAGTGGAAGTATCCCACCCAACCCACACCCGTAATCCCAGGTTATACCACCGATACTTATCATATCACTCTCGAGGCGTTGCCCTCTGTAACGTTTGACTGGGCCAATATCCTGCCCACCTATAACTTTGGTGAGTATACCCAGAATGATGAACACCACAGGGCCATTGCTCAGCTCATGCGTTATATTGGCCAGGCCGAGCACATGGACTACACTGACAAGTGGGGCTCGGCCGATGAGGTGGGAATTCTCAACGCATGCCACACCTTCGGCTATGTGAATGCTCATATTGCTTATAAATCCATCTTGTATGCCAATGGTGTAGACAGCGTCTATATTGACAATGACACTTGGGAAGAGATGATCCAAGGCGAGCTTATTGCCAGTCGGCCTGTAGTTTATTGTGCTGTTTCTTATAGTAGTGTTTATGATGACTATTATGGCCACGCTTTTAATGTGGATGGATATGATGCCGCTACTGGTAACTATCATATCAACTGGGGTTGGAGTGGCACAGGTGACGGCTATTTTGCACTCAATGCCTTTGCCAATCAAGGTAATAGTTACACCCTGAATCAGTTGATGATTATGGGCATTGAGCCTCCTGCACCCATCGAGGCCTACGATCCCGTCATGCTGCCTGCTGACAGCGCGTATATTAACTTGACCTCGTTCCGTGCCGACTGGACCGACGAGACTCCTGCCGAGAACGTGGTCAGCTACACCCTCGAGGTGAATGCCGGACCTGCCAACGATCCTGGCGTATATGAGAAAGTCTTCTCTGAGTCCTTCCCTTATTGCACCAGTAGTGGTGGTAGCAGTGCCATTACCAATTTTAATAACTATTGTAGCAATCAGGGCTGGACAGGCTCCTATGCCTACGAGGCCAATGGTGGCTTGCGATTGGGCTCTTCCACTAGAAATGGTTCTATTACCACACCCGCCCTCGATATGACACAGAGCGGTGGCAAGATGACCGTGATTGCTACGATGAAGCCCTATAGCAGTGACCGCAATGTGCCTGTCAGGATTTCTTGTGGAGCCAGCATGGTCGATCTCACGATTACCAATGATGGAATTCAGACCATTATACTGGAATGCATGGCCGATGAGAATCAGAAGGTGACTTTCGCTACCACCGAGACGGGTAAGCGTGTTGTTATCACTCAGGTGGACATCTACAGTTCAACCATTGACGCTGCCAAGAGGGTGTTCTCTATCCCCGTTGAGACGGGTGACAGCACTTCACGCGTGATTACCGACATCACCAACAAGTTCTATACTGTGAATGGTCTGACTGCTGGCGGCACCTTCAATTATAGGGTAAAAGCCCACTATGTGAACGGCACGCAGAGTGCTTGGAGCAATGTTGAGGAGGTGACCTTATTCGAAAACATACCCGCATTCGTTCGTGGTGACGTGAACAGTAACGGTACAGTGAATATGGACGACTTGACCGCGTTGATCAATTATCTTGTTTATGATTCGCCAATTAACCAGTTGGGAGCAGCTACATGTAACAGTGCTGATGACACCACTGTTGTCAACATGGATGACTTGACCGCCCTGATCAACTATCTGGTTTATGGCAATTGGGCCAACTGATTGAAACGTAATTATCATTGTAATCATTGGGGTTCGGGCCGTTGAGGGCCTGAACCCCACTTTTTTTGATATAATGTATAGTGAATAATCATTTTTTATTACTACTTTTGCTGCGATAATCTAAGTAATGAACTCAATCTCTAGTATTAATTAAATAACTTTTGTTTATGAAAAAAATCCTTCTTTTTACCGCTATGGTGATTGCGACTTTGCAACTCACCGCAGCTAATGTTGACCTGATGACTGCCCAACAGTCAGCCCAGCGTTTTCTGATGAGCAAGACTGCTAAAGGCCAGATTACGGCTTCAACTCCCGCCATCAAGTGGACCCAAGAGGTGAAGAACTCGACCAATGTAACTCAGACGGTTTACTACATCGTCAACACCGACAAGGGCT
>DAIREJ010000041.1:0-15766 GCA_036795635.1 Sodaliphilus sp. | reverse complement strand
GTATGGAGGAGGAATTTGACATCAGACGGGAGCAGCTCAAGACGGATCAGGATTTTGAGCGGGCGTTGAGGCCTGTAAGGTTTGAGGACTTTGCGGGGCAGGACAAGATTATCGAGAACCTGCGCGTGTTTGTCGCTGCGGCAAAGCTGCGCGGCGAGTCGCTGGATCATGTGCTGTTTCACGGGCCTCCGGGCCTGGGCAAGACGACGTTGAGCAACATCATTGCCAACGAGCTGGGCGTGGGCTTCAAGGTGACCTCCGGTCCCGTACTGGACAAGCCTGGCGATCTTGCAGGCCTGCTCACGTCGCTCGACGAGAACGATGTGCTGTTCATCGACGAGATTCATCGCCTGAGCCCCATCGTAGAGGAATACCTCTACAGCGCCATGGAGGACTACCGCATCGACATCATGATTGATAAAGGACCCGGTGCACGCTCGGTGCAACTGACGCTTGCTCCGTTCACGCTTATCGGCGCCACCACCCGCAGCGGCCTGCTGACCTCGCCGCTAAGGGCGCGCTTCGGTATCAACTGCCACCTGGAATACTATGACCACAAGGTGCTGGAGGGCATCATCCACCGCTCGGCACGATTGCTGGACGTCCCCATCGACGACAAGGCCGCCATCGAGATTGCTTTGCGCAGCCGCGGCACGCCCCGTATCGCCAACTCGCTGCTGCGCCGCGTGCGCGACTTCGCCCAAGTGAAGGGCAGCGGCCGCATCGACCTGGAAATCGCGCGCTATGCCCTCGAAGCGCTGAACATCGACAAATATGGTCTTGACGAAATCGACAACAAGATCCTGCTCACCATCATTGACAAGTTCAACGGTGGTCCCGTGGGCTTGAACACCATCGCCACGGCGATGAACGAGGATGCAGGCACCATCGAGGAGGTCTATGAGCCTTATCTCATCAAGGAGGGCTTCATCAACCGCACCCCTCGCGGCCGTGAGGCGACAATGTTGGCCTACAACCACTTGAAGCGCGAGCGCCCAGGCGAAGTGGGAAGCATTTTTTAGTTAGGAGTTAGGGGTTAGGAGTTTGAAGTTAGGAGTGATAAACTAAGAACTAGAAAATGGCAAATCTTAAATCACTGGCAAAAGACACCGCCATCTATGGGCTGAGCAGCATCATCGGACGTTTCCTGAACTACCTGCTCGTGCCGCTATATACCGCCAAGATGTCGGCCGCTTCGGGCGGCTATGGCGTCATCACCAACGTGTATGCCTACACGGCATTGCTGCTCGTCATCCTCACCTATGGCATGGAGACGACATTCTTCCGCTTCTCCAACAAGAGCGAGGAAAATCCTGCCACCGTCTATAGCACGACGCTCATCAGCGTGGGCACCACCTCACTGCTTTTTGTCCTGCTGGTACTGGCGTTCCTGCCGGGCATATCAGGGTGGATGGGCTACAGCGCTCATCCCGAGTACATCTGGGTGATGGCGACGGTGGTTGCCCTCGATGCCTTCCAGTGTATCCCGTTCGCGTATCTGCGCTACCAACGCCGGCCGTGGAAGTTCGCTGCCCTCAAACTGCTGTTCATTTTCCTGAACATCGGCCTTAACCTGCTGTACTACGTTGCCCTTCCCGCTCTCTACAAGAGCTATCCCGAGACTATCGGCAGAATTTACAGTCCTACTGTGGGCGTGGGCTATGCCTTCTTCATCAACCTGTTCTGCACCGGATTGATCACGTTCTTCTTCTGGAAAGAGCTGACGGGCATCAAGTACAAGTTTGACTGGTCGCTGTTGAAGCGCATGCTCAAATATGCCTGGCCCATCCTGGTGTTGGGTATAGCAGGTATCTTGAACCAGACGTTCGACAAGATGTTCTTCCCCAAGATTTACAAGCAAGCCGACGTGCAGACACAGTTGGGCATCTATGGTGCGGCAGTGAAAATTGCCATGATCATGGCGCTGATCACTCAGGCCTTCCGCTATGCCTACGAGCCGTTTGTGTTCGGCAAGAGCAAAGAGAAGGACAGCCGCGAGACTTATGCCCAAGCCATGCGCTATTTCATCATCTTCACGCTGCTGGCCTTCTTGGCAGTGATGGCATGGATTGACGTGTTCAAGTACATCATCGCCCCGGACTATTGGTCAGGCCTCAAGGTCGTGCCCATCGTCATGGCCGCCGAAATCATGATGGGCATATACTTCAACTTGTCGTTCTGGTACAAACTCATCGACAAGACCATCTGGGGCGCGTGGTTCTCAGGCATCGGTTGCGCCGTACTGATTCTCGTAAACGTCATCTTCGTGCCAAAATACGGCTACATGGCATGCGCCTGGGGAGGCGTTGCGGGCTACGGCACTGCGATGGTGCTGAGTTACCTCGTGGGGCAGAAGTACTACCCCATCAAGTACCAACTGCGTGACATCCTGATCTATGTCATCGTGTCCGTCCTCCTATTTGCCGCGATGATGCTGCCCGTCGGGAACATGTGGGTTGCGCTGGCCTATCGCACTTTCCTGCTGTTGCTGTTTGTAGGCTTCATCTACCGCAAAGAGCATCTGGGCCCAATGCTGGCCAAACTGCCCGTTGTAGGCCGCCTGTTCAAGTAACAGACAATCGCAAGAACCAACTACCATAAAAATCAAGGGCGCCACGGATGAGTGAGCGCCCTTGATTTGGAATCAAACAGGAGCAATGTCAATTATAGATAATAATGTCAATCAACTTATTGACATCACCGATATTGATTTCTCCATCGTCGTTAATGTCGGCCGGGCTGTAGTCGATAACAGCGTCATGGCAGTCCATCCATGTAGGATACACGGCTAATTCATCGGGATAAGCAGCAGTGAATCCAATCAAGTCGCAGGTGCCATCCCAAGGTATCAGCTTGACGCCTTGGAAAATGAGGTCGATGAGGAAGTTGAGGTCGGCTACCGTAACTTCTCCAGTGTAATGGCACGGGAAGAGGACCTTCCGGGGCTTGGGCAACGGCACATCAAAGATGTTGACCATCATCAACTCACCAGTTTTGTCCGTAATGACATTATCTTGTATCGTGCATCCCTCAAGACGAATATATTGATGAGATTCATGCGCGATATCCTCAATGGTCATGAAGTCAGGATCAACTTTCCAACTGTGACCCGTAGCAAGCCATTCTCCCTCATTTGACAACCGGACAATGCCTTGCACATTGGTCCAAGATGCTTTGCCGACAATCAAGTCACCAGAAATGAAGTAACCTGCACCGCCGCCATAGATCAAGCCGTTCGTGCCTTCATTGTCTTGAACATACAAGTACGGCCCGTTTTGATACAAGACTTTCATCGGTGTGACAAATTGTGCCACCACGCCAGGGTTCAATTCATACAATTCAGCCAGATTATTCACGTCAGGTGCGATAGGCTCAGGCTTGGGGTCAATGTCGGTCACCAACAACTCGTATTCGGTTCTATAAGAGCCGACAATGCCCCAAATTGTGTCATAGTGGCCATCGGGGACCTCTTGCATGAAACGAAGGTAACCCCTGCAGGAGTTGCCTTGACTATCGGTAATGATGATATAGTTATAGCCATCTGCCTTGGTGACTGTCACGTCACGCATCACAACATAATGTGCCCAATGATCATGATTGACGTCAAGCGGTGAGGCCTCCTCAGGAATTACAGGCTCGTTGCGTGTTGCCGGCAAGAAGCCTTCGAAAGGAGCCGCCAACTCGGGTTCACTATTGTAGGTTGTCTTTTTTGCAGTCCATCCTGGGGGAATGATGTCACCCATCTGATAGGTCTGCCCGATGTTGCCATAAATCATGCCGAAGCAACCTCCGTCCTGTTTGAAATAGAGGTAGTTGCCTGACTGATAGGTCACTTGGGTCTCAAGATCTGACATGATTATTGTGCCGTCATCTACCGAATTTATCCTATCACATATTGTTTCAGGCGGCAAAATGCCTGAGTAACTGATAGGCAACAACTGATAAATGCAACCGTTATTCGGGTTCCCGTAGGAGCCGACAATGGCGATAAGGTTATAGACCGCATCCAAGTTGGAGGGTGGCGTCATGCCCATTGAATTGAAGTAAACTGCTGCTTGATTGCCATCGGCATCTTCGATGGTATAACTATTGCCATCATGGTTAAAGACGACGCCACGCAGCTCTACCAGATGGGCGAACGTTTCATGTCCCACTTGAGCAGCAGTGATAAGTTCGGGCAGGACAGGCGAGTTGCCGCTGGCAGGCTGGAACCCGTGAAGTCGATACATCTCACGCTCGCAGTTGTAGGTAGTCATGGTTCCCCCAAATCCTGCAGGGATGATATCACCCATGACATAGGATTGCTCGCAATTACCATAAAACAGGGCATAACCCGTTTCGTCCTTGACATACAGATAATTATTGTGTTGTGCCAACACCTGCACGGGATTGACAAATTGCACTATTTCCCCATTGTCAAGCAAAAGACTCTCCCAAATGTTCTGAACCACCGTTGGGGTCTCAATCACATACTCGGCAATGGCCACATCGCTCACCTCGCCATCGAGGGCCGAGATGGCTTTCACCGTGGTATTTGCGCTCACAGTGAAGGGTGCCGTGTATAGTGTAGAGTTGGTAGTGGGATTGCTGCCATTGGTAGTGTAGTAGATCTGGGCACCTGAAGTAAGGCAAGTGATGCTCACCTCAAAGGGGGCGTAATAGGTGCCCGAAGCGGGCTTGATGGTGGGGGCAACGAGGCCGCATTCACCGACGGAAACAATGATTTTGGTAGCACGCACCTGATTCAATGACGGCGTGAACACGATGACATCGCTTTGACCTGTCCAAATGCCGATTTTGCCCGCATAGCCATAATCACCGACGTTAACGGTGAAGCAGCCGGGTCCATATTGATTGGTCCCCTCGGCAACACATTCAAACACGACGCGAGTGATGGGGCCGCAATTCGAGGAGATGGTCACCGGCTGATTCTTGTAAAAACGATAATGCACTCCATTGGCCAAGCCTTGGGCGACATGAATCGTGACACAGTCTTTCTCGATTGAGAACTCGCCCGCAGTAGTGCTTCCGGTTCCAAAATCTACGGTGGCGTCAAAGACGACGTCAAAGGCCCATGCGGTGCTCGCCAGCACACACATCATTAATAATGACAAAAACTTTTTCATTGTGAACAGAGAATTAAAATAGAAAAATGCAGAAAAAATAAAAAAGGCATCCGTTAGAAAAGAAATCGGGACCCACATTTCATGTGAGTCCCGATAGGTCATTGCGGCATGGTGGCGTTGAACGCATGCTTTGTGAGTGCGTGTTGCCGTTTGACACGGCAGTCGCCATGATTACAATAGGGATATCGCACGCGCTGCATCGTTTTGTCCATGCTGCTTAGGTCAGATGATCAATTACCACCCAGGATAATTGCAATCACTGCGTTGATGTCTGCGATGTTCACCTCACCGTCCTCGTTCACGTCGGAACGGCCATTGGTGTTATCTTCGCCACCCAGGATGATCGAGATGAGCATGTTGATGTCGGCAATGTTCACCTCACCATCACCGTTCACGTCACCCTTAAGATAATCGGGCTTACCCTTGATCAGGATGGGGAACACCTCGAGTTCATTGCTATGGGTAGCAAGGAAGCCCTCGATGTAGTAAGGAGCGGAACCCTCGGTCTCGACATTGAACTGATTGAACAGTTTGATTCTTCCAGATTCATCGACAATGTAGAGGGTACCATCTTCATCGATGATGTCAACATCCTTAAAGCTGATGTAACGGTGAACCATATCCATTGAGAGTTCCTCGATGGGCATGGGCTCGTCAGGCTTTACTTTGGTGCCATGACCAGCATTGTTGAAGTTGTCCTGGGGAACCATCTGCTTGGCACCCTGATAGGTTGACCAAGTAGCGACTGCATTGTTGATGAGGTCACCATTGGCGAAGGTACCGGGAACACTACCATAAACCAAAGTCTGGGTTCCCTCAACATCTTGGATATACATCCTGACGCCATTCTGATAGATGGCCGTCAACTGAGTGGTGAAACTGCCCTTTTGGCCAGTATTCAGCGCGTAGAGTTCATTGATGCTGGCTACGGGAACAGCAGGCTCTTCGATAATGGGCAGCAACTGGTAAACCGTGTTGGGAGCTGCACCATAGGAACCGACAATGCCTTCGAGCGTCTCATAGAACCCTTCATGGAGATTCTGACTAAACTGGTTGTAACCCTTGCAGGTATTTCCATTGGCATCGGTAAGTGTGAAACCGTTGTTGCTATACTCGCTGACGGTCACATTGTGCATCACAACATAATGTGCAAAGTTCTCGTGCTTTACATCCAGCGGGGTAGCAGGTTCGGGTTCTACAGTTACATGCTTGGTAGCGGCTGTGAATCCCGAGAAGGGAGAAGCCAGCTCAGGTTCACCACCGTAGGTGGTCTTCTTACCGCCATAACCAGCAGGGAACACATCACCTTTCTTGTAGGTCTGACCAACGTTGCCATAGATAAGTCCGAAGCCACCCTTGCCATCTTTCACAAACAAGCGTGAATTGCCATGGAAGAGCACTGTTGCGTCGAAGTCGAACACAAGCATGGTGTTATCCTCATAGTCAGCCATGTCGCCGATGCCGACGCCCTGGCCGTCCTTGCGCTGAACCTTGAGAGGAAGCAACTGATAAACGACATCACCATTATTGGGCTTATAAGAGCCCACGATGGCCCAGACATCGTAGGGGACACCTGCTTGCACCTGGTTGGCTGCGAGACCCATGCTGAAGTAAACAGGAGCAGTATTGCCGTTAGCATCGGTAAGAATCTTAGCATCGGGATCAATGGTGGCGTTCTCCAGTAATACATAGTGAGCCCACATGCTGTGACCTACCTGATTGGCGAGAATGATCTCGGGGTCGATGGTCGTCGTGCCTGACTCAGGCTGGAAACCCTGCAAATCAGTCAACTCGGGTTCTCCACCGTAAGTGGTCTTGATACCCATGAAGCCATTGGGAATGATGCTTCCCAGACTGTAGTTCTGACCGCAGTCACCGTAGAACAAACCATAGCCAGAGTTATCCTTCACATACAGGTACTTGCCATTCTGAGCAACAGCATAAACAGGATTGGTGAACTTCACAGCCGTTCCATCATCCTTGGCCGAATAAGCCGCAATGTTGGAAACATTTTCGGCAGTAAGGATGGTGTACGCTGCAGATACCACGTCACTGACCTCACCGTCAAGCTCCGAAATGGCCTTAACGGTGGTGTTGGTGCTCACGGTGAAGGGAGCAGTGTACTGAGCAGAACTCGTGGTGGGATCATTGCCATTTGTGGTGTAGTAAATCTTGGCACCCTGGGTGGTGCAGGTGATGGTTACATTTACCGGATTGAAGTAGGTACCGGCATTGGGCTTGATAACAGGGGCGCTGAGGCCAGCCTGACCAATGGTAACCACAATTTTGGTGGCGCGCACCTGATTGGTTGCAGGATTGAATTCAACCGTGTTGGACGAGCCAGTCCATGTACCAATTTTCCCCTCGTAGGTGTAATCGCCCGGGGTAGCAGTGAAGCAGCCAGGTCCATACTGAGCGTCTCCGTCGGCAATACAAGTGAAGACGATTTGCGAAATCTCGGAGCTCGAGCTGATGGTCACCAACTTGTTCTTGTAGAAGCGATAGTGCTGACCATTGGCCATACCCTGAGTGACATGAACGGTAACGCCGTCCTTCTCAATCTGGAACTCACCAGCCGTACTGCTGCCCGTACCAAAATCGACGGTGGCGTCGAAAGTGACTTCAACAGACCAAGCGGCTGTAGCCAACATGAACATGGTTAATAATGTAAAGAACTTCCTCATTGCAATGAATTATTTAACAGTTAATAAAATGGTTTGAAGTCACACGATGTATATTTGTTTGGGCAAAGATAGTGATTTTTTTCTTCCCCGCACTCAATGATTAAGTTATTTTTTTAAAAGAAAAAAAATCTGCTGTCAATGCAGCAAAAAAACAAAAACTGATGCCCCGAGACCGAAAAATAATCCGTAACTTTGCAAGTTGGATCGACAATCAAAAAACGCGTATTAAAATACTACTGGATATGGCAGAAGAAATCATCAACCAAGAAGGAACAAACCAGCCGCAGCGCAAAGAGGTTTCGCCCGAGAAACTCAAGGCCCTGCAGGTGGCAATGGACAAAATCGGTAAGACTTTTGGCAGTGGCTCCATCATGAAGCTGGGCGATGACCACATCGAGGACATCGAGGTTATCCCCACAGGCTCCATCGGCTTGGATAACGCGCTGGGCGTAGGCGGTTACCCTCGCGGCCGCATCATCGAGATATACGGCCCGGAATCTTCGGGTAAGACCACCCTTGCCATCCACGCCATCGCCGAAGCGCAGAAGATGGGCGGTATCGCAGCCATCATCGATGCTGAACATGCCTTTGACCGCTTCTATGCCGAGTCACTGGGCGTAGATGTAAACAACCTGTGGATTTCACAACCCGACAACGGAGAGCAGGCCCTGGAGATTGCCGACCAGCTCATCCGCAGCAGCGCTATCGACATCATCGTCATTGACAGTGTGGCAGCCTTGACGCCCAAGGCCGAAATTGAGGGCGAAATGGGAGAAAGCAAGATGGGTCTGCAAGCCCGCTTGATGAGCCAGGCGCTGAGGAAACTCACCGCCACCATCAGCCGCACCAACACGTGCTGCATCTTCATCAACCAGTTGCGTGAGAAACTGGGAGTGATGTTCGGCAACCCCGAGACCACGACCGGCGGCAACGCGTTGAAGTTTTACAGCAGCGTTCGCCTCGACATCCGCCGCACGGGCCAAATCAAGGACGGCGATCAAGTCGTGGGCAATCTCACGAGGGTGAAAGTCGTGAAAAACAAGGTGGCTCCCCCCTTCCGCAAGACCGAGTTTGAAATCCGGTTTGGTGAAGGTATCAGCAAGGTAGGCGAAATCCTTGACTTGGGTGTCGAGTTCGGCATCATCAAGAAGAGCGGTGCATGGTTCTCCTATGAGGGCACCAAACTGGGCCAGGGTCGCGACGCCGCCAAGCAGATGGTGGCTGACAACCCTGAACTGGCCGAGGAACTTGAAGCCAAAATCAAGGAGGCGATGAAAGCCAAGTAATTCACGCCATTTCGGCTATAAGCTTAACGGGTTACCCTCATGATGAGAGCAACCCGTTGATTTTCTTTAGTCTTGAGAATACCGTGTCACTTGAGATTGAAAGCGACGCGAAGTTTCTCGACCATGTCCAATTTTTCCCAAGTGAAGAGTTCCACATCGAGTTCAGCCGTCTCGTTGTAGAGCGACTCGAATTTCTTGTGCACCACCTCGCATTTGCGACCCATGTGACCATAGGCAGCCGTTTCGGTATAAATGGGATTGAGCAGTTTGAGGCGCTTGATGATGGCAGCAGGACGCATGTCGAACTCATCTTTCATGCCCTTGATGACAGCAGCAATCTCAGCATCGGATTTGTCCACATGGCTGGTGCCATAGGTATTGATATAGAAGCTGACAGGCTCGGCGACACCGATGGCATAAGCCACCTGCACGAGGACCTCGTCAGCAATGCCGGCAGCCACCACGTTCTTGGCAATGTGACGGCAGGCATAGGCTGCGCTGCGGTCCACCTTGCTGGGATCCTTGCCACTGAAGGCGCCACCACCATGTGCACCGCGCCCACCATAGGTGTCAACTATAATTTTTCGGCCTGTGAGGCCAGTGTCGCCGTGAGGACCACCAATGACAAACTTTCCCGTCGGATTGACCTTGTAACGTGTCTTATCATCGACAAGCGCACGAATCTCCTCACTGAAATGCTTCAGCGTACGTGGAATGAGAATCGCCTTCACATCCTGCTCAATGCGGTTGCGATCCACATCCTCGTCATGCTGGGTGCTCACCACAATGGTGTCGACATGAACTGGGCGGTGTGTGTCTCCGTCATACTCGACGGTCACCTGCGCCTTGCTGTCAGGGCGCAGATAGGGCATCAGATTCAAATGGTTGTGGCGGATGTCGGCCAGTTCACGCATCAAAGCGTGCGCCAGGTCGAGGGTGAGCGGCATCAGGTTAGGTGTCTCGTTGCAGGCATAGCCGAACATCATGCCTTGATCGCCAGCGCCCTGGTCGGCCTGGTTATCGTCGGCTTTGTCAACTCCCTGCTTGATGTCGCCGCTCTGCTCGTGCACGCTGTTGAGTATACCGCACGAGTTGGCATCAAACTGGTATTCACTCTTGGTGTAACCGATTTTTTCTATCATCTCACGAGCTGTGCGCTGCAAGTCGATATAAACATCGGTCGTCACCTCGCCGGCAATCATGACCTGCCCAGTGGTCACGAGGGTTTCGCAAGCCACATGTGCTTTAGGGTCAAAGGCGAGGAACTTGTCAAGAATCGCATCGCTGATCTGGTCAGCGACTTTGTCGGGGTGCCCTTCGGACACACTCTCGGACGTGAATAAATAATTTTTACTGTTCATTGTTACAAAAAAAAGTTTTTTTGTGGAAAATGAACGCTAAAAATTTCGATAAAGAAATGGTTGATTATCGCAGTTTTAGCATTTTTTCAAGTGGTTGCAAGCAGCCAAATTTTTCCACTGTGTTCATAAATGTGGCTGCAAAGGTACTGCAAAAAAATCACAGCGCAAGTTTTTGCGCCATGATTTTAGATATTTTTAGAAAAATGTACTTTACTCAGTGAAGCATGTCGGCGACACAGCGCGTGGCCTCGACAAAGGCCTTCACTTCATCGAGTTAGTTGCAAGGCTGCGCCTCACAATTCCCAATCCAACTTCAGCACAATACCAATAATGGCGTTGATGTCAGCAATATTCACTTCTCCATCATCATTCACATCGGCAGAATCTTTAAAAGCGTCATTCATTATCAGGTTGATTGTTATATTGATGTCCTGAATGTTCACCTCCTTGTCGTCATTCACATCGCCCTTATAGAAGCCTTCAATATACGGGAATTCTTTCCACACATTGGCTGCCTTATAGTCTTCAAGTGCCTCGACGGGTACGCGCAGTGTGATATTCTCATATTCAAAGGGGGCCCCATAAAGGCTGGACACCCGCGGAGGGGTGAGAGCCTTACAGGTTATCCGCCGCAACGCATGATCGCCATGAAAAGCGAATGTTTCAATCACTTCCACTGATTTACCTATAATGATATCAGTAAGGTTTTCACAGTAGGAAAAGCAAAATTGCTCTAAGCGGGTGGTTGAATTTGGTATTCTCAAGCGCGTCAGCCCGGTTTCACCGAATGCGCTATATCCGATGGTTGTCACACTTTCGGGTATATCGATTTCTGTCAAATCCCTACAATTAAAGAACGCATTCTCTCCAATGCTGGTCACATCACCGGGTATTACTGTTGAGGAGCATCCCTGGAGCAACGCGCCAGTCACGGTCTCGATGAGAGCATTGCAGTCATTGCGCGAATCATAGGCTGGATTGGCTTGATCCACTTCGATGAATTTCAAGTCACAACAACCATAAAAAGCATTCCGCTCGATGACAGTAACCGAACTTGGGACATAAAGACTTGTCAAGCCACCACCATAAAAGTTCTCATTGAAAGTGGGAGATTTTGAGGACAAGGGCGCACCGGCATAGACCAGTCCGTTGGCGAAGGCATGGGTACAAATCCTGGTGACCGAATTGGGTATCTCGATACTAGTTATCCCACAGTCGGCAAAAGCGGCATCGCCGATGACTTTGATCGTATTCGGCATGTGCACCACCTTCACCATCGAGCGGTTAAAGGCATCACTCCCAATGGCAGTGACAGCATAGGTCTTGCCATCGTAGGTTACTGTGGAAGGGATGCTGACAATGTTCATGCCTCCATAATTGGGACCAAACTGGTAAGGGATATTACTTGTTACCTCTACTTCGTTGTCCAGAACATTGTAGGCAATGCCATCAACGACAAAGTCATAGGCCAAAGCAGTCACATGCACAGTACACACACTCACCACTACCAGTGTAAAACGCAGAAAATAGTAAAGACTCTTCATAATTAGGTATTTATTAAGTAATTAAATAGTTCACAAAAATAATGGAATAAAAATAATGGCGCAAATATTTGCGTCATTATTTTCTAAATATTAAAATTTTTTACCAAAAGCCCCTATCGCTGGGATATATATTCACAAAATGAATCATCAACATCAGCGAAGCATATCGGCGACGCGACGTGTGGCATTGACAAATGACTCCACCTCGTCGAGCGTATTGTAGACCGCAAAGGAGGCACGCACCATGCCTTGGACGCCATAACGCGCCATGAGGGGCTGGGCGCAATGGTGGCCCGTGCGCACGGCGATGCCCAGTTTGTCCAACAGCAAGCCCATATCATAACTGCTGATGTCATCCACCAGGAACGAGACCACACCGCTCTTGCCAGGGGCGGTGCCGAAGAGCCTGATGTCGTCAATCGTCTGGAGGCCCTGAACTGCTGCGGTGAGCAATTCGTGCTCATGGGCAGCGATATTGTCAATACCCAGATCCTTGATGTAATCGATGGCAGCACCAAAGGCAGCAATATCAACAAAGTCGGGGGTACCCGCCTCGAACTTGAAAGGCAAGTCGGCAAACGTGGTGCGCTCAAACGAAACCTGACCGATCATCTCTCCCCCTCCCTGGTAAGGCGGCATCTTCTCCAACCAGGCCTTCTTGCCGTAGAGGATGCCCACACCAGCGGGGCCATACATCTTGTGGCTGGAGAAGGCATAGAAGTCGCAATCCAGATCCTGCACATCTACAGCAATGTGAGGTGCGGCTTGTGCACCGTCGATGAGCACAGGCACACCATGACGGTGAGCGATGGCAATCATCTCCTTGACAGGATTGACCGTACCCAAGACGTTAGAGACATGAGCCAGTGTCACAAAACGGGTGTTATCGCTGAACAGGTCCTCAAAGGCCTGCAAATCCACCTCACCACTGTCGCTGATGGGCACGACACGCAGTGTGACGCGCTTGCGTTGCCCGATGAGTTGCCAAGGCACGATGTTGCTGTGATGCTCCATCACCGTGACGATGATTTCGTCGCCAGTCTCCAGCATCTGACCGAAGGAGGATGCCACCAAGTTGATTCCCTCGGTTGTACCGCGGGTGAAAATCACCTCCTCCACACTGCCGGCATTGATGAAGGCACGCACCTTCTCGCGTGTGAGTTCCACCAAATCGGTGGCTTCCTGCGACAAGGTGTGAACGCCGCGGTGCACGTTAGCCTTGTAGTGGTAATACATCTTGTCAATCGCCTCGACGACGGGACGTGGCGTTTGTGACGTGGCGGCATTGTCCAGATAGATAAGGGGGCGACCCTCAATCTGGCGTTGCAGAATCGGGAAATCCTCGCGAATCCGTTTGATATCTAAAGATTCCATTATTCCTCACTTATTGTTGGGGCGACAAGCTTGCATGCAACCTGCGCAGTTGCTCAACGTGCCGGCAAAGCGCTTTTCCACCAAGTAATGCAGGCGGTCCTTGAGAGCGTCAAGGCGGACGCCATCAATGACATCGGCGACAAAGGCCTGCATCAACAGTCGGCGAGCCTCCTCGATACCGATACCACGCGTGCGCATATAGAACAACGCATCCTCATCAAGTTGGCCCACAGCCGAGCCATGCGAGCACATCACATCGTCGGTGTAAATCTCGAGTTGGGGCTTGGTGTACATCTTGGCGGTGGGAGAGCCGCACAGGTTGCGGTTGCCCTGATAGGCCTCGACACGGGGGCAACCGGGCTTGACCAGAATCTTGCCGGCAAAGGCGCCCACGGCTTTGTCATCGAGCACATACTTGAACATCTCGTTGCTGTGACAACGCGGTGCATTGTGACTGATAAACGTGTGGCTATCCACATGCTGTTCTCCACTGGCGATGGTCATGCCCAACAACTGCGTCTCGGCATGTTCACCATTGACCTCAACATGATAGTTATTGCGGGTGAAGCCATTGACGAGCGTAATGCCGTCGATGAGCACGTTACTACCCTCATGCTGCTCCACATAGACCGATGACACGCGATTGGTCTTGGGCGTACTCTCCTCGAGATCATAGTAGTCAATGGTGCTGCCCTGCATCGCCACGATTTCGATGACCTGATTGTTCAGGTAGCGGTAATCGGAGTTCTGGGTGTGGTCACAGACGAGAATCTTGACCCCGGCATTCTTGCCCACGATGATGAGGAGGCGACGCTGCACCATCATGTCGAGTGCTGCATTGAAGATGTTGACCAGTTGAATCGGACGTTCGGCCACAACGCCATCGGGGACATAAATAAACAGTCCGTCTTGCACCAACAAATTGTTTAGTGCTGTGGTGGGGTTATCAAGATGAGCCAGCCTGCCGAAATGGGCGGTCATCAACTCAGGATAGTCCACCGCCGCCATACTGAAAGGCTCGACAACTACCTGGCCGATGTTGCGCTCGGCAGTGGGACTACTGTGGAAGGCGTCATTACTGGAATAGTACAAGCAAGTGCTCATGTTGGGCACATCACAGTGGAAGGTCTCACCTGGGTCTGCCTCAAAAGGCAGACGGTTGACATTCACGCCATAGTCATGAGAGAACACCATCTCGAGGTCGGTCGCCTCATAGTTTTCGCTACCCTTGCGAGGCAGTCGAGAAGTCTCCAACTTTTCACGCGCATGAGTGCGCAGCATGTTCAGTAATGAAGGCGACTGTTGCTCGATGAGGGCACGGTTCTCATCATACAGGTCAATATATTGCTTGAGAGCGTTCATGGCTTTCTGTTACTGCGCATCAACTTGTTCCTTAATCCAGTCATAGCCCTTCTCTTCAAGTTCCAATGCTAGTTCGGGACCAGCACTCATGACGATGCGTCCCTTGTAGAGCACATGGACAAAGTCTGGCTTGATGTAGTCCAGTAAGCGTTGATAATGGGTAATGACAATAGTAGCGTTATCTTTGCTCTTGAGCGTGTTCACACCACTGGCAACGATGCGCAAAGCATCGATGTCTAGACCACTGTCGGTCTCATCGAGAATGCTCAATTTGGGTTCCAGCATCGCCATCTGGAAAATCTCGTTGCGTTTTTTCTCACCACCCGAGAAACCCTCGTTAACTGCACGCGAAGCGAGTTTGTTATCGAGTTGAACAATGGTGCGTTTTTCACGCATGAGTTTCAGAAAGTCGGCGGCGGATAACGGCTCTTGGCCGAAGTACTTGCGCTTCTCGTTCAATGCGGTGCGCATGAAGTTGACCATCGACACACCAGGAATCTCAACGGGGTACTGGAAACTCAAGAACAGGCCCTCATGAGCGCGGTCCTCGGGGGAAAGCGCCAGCAGGTCCTTGCCGTAGAAGGACACGCTGCCACCCGTCACCGTATAAGCTGGGTTTCCCGTGAGCACAGCGCTCAATGTGCTTTTGCCCGAACCGTTAGGGCCCATGATGGCATGCACCTCACCAGGCTTGACGGTCAGGTTAATGCCTTTCAATATCTGCTTATCCTCAATCGAGGCCTGTAAATCCTTAATCTCTAACATATTTAGTTTTTAGTTTTTAATTGTCTTGTTCTTTCTACCGTGGCCAAGCCACGGTCCACGTGACTTTACCCCACGCTACCCTCAAGGGAGACACTGAGCAATTTCTGTGCCTCGACAGCGAACTCCATAGGCAACTTTGCCATAACCTCTTTGGCATAGCCGTTGACAATGAGGCCCACGGCATCTTCGGTTGAGATGCCGCGCTGGTTGCAGTAGAAAATCTGGTCCTCGTTGATTTTGCTCGTCGTCGCCTCGTGCTCGACC
>DAIREJ010000040.1:10708-15777 GCA_036795635.1 Sodaliphilus sp. | reverse complement strand
GTGCAGGCACGAGGATACGCGGGGACCCAGGTCACGGCCGATGGTGGTGGCGCCCATGAGGCACACCTGCGGCTCAATCTCCTTGAAAAGCGTAGTCACCACGCTGCTGTGAGGCAGCGACGTGTAGGGGAACAGGCGGTCGTCCTGCACTTTGTAAACTACATCGACGCCATAGGGGAACAGCTCCTGCTCAATACCATCAAGCTTGTCGCCCAGCACCAGCGCCTCGAGGCGGCAGCCCAGACGGGTAGCCAGCTGACGGCCCTTCGTCAACAGTTCGAGGCTGACGTCGGCGATGCGGCCCTCGTCATACTCGCAATAAACTATCAGATTATTCTTGTCTTCCATTTTTCTTCAGATTTTTCATTTCTAATGTCCTTAAGGTGCCTAAAGTCCTTAACCTTAAGGCCTTTAACGATCAGCCGATGATGTGGTCAGCGATAAGTTCCTTAACAAGACCCTCTAACTCAGCATCAGCGGCTGCATCGATGCGACGGGCTTCCTTAGCCTGGAAGGCCACGTTCACGATGGTCTTCACCTTGGTGGGCGAACCAGGCATACCAATCTGCTCGGGGTCAGCCTCGATCTCTTTCACGCCCCACTCCTTGATGTTGAGGTAAGGCCTGTTGTCAACAAGCGCCTGACGGTCGGCCGGCAGAGCAATCTTCTCGCTGGGCGTCACGGCATATTTGAACTTCTGCACCAGTCGGGCATTGCGGGGACGGCATGCGTCGGCGCTGCCGTTCACGGTCACCACCAGCGGCAGGGGGCACTCCACGGTCTCGAAACCGCGCTCAATGCGGCGCTTGATGGTGGCCTTGCCGTCAGCGACCTTGATGTTCTCGGCATAAGTCACTTGGGGCAGGCCCAACTTCTCGGCGATTTGCGGTCCCACCTGTGCGGTGTCACCGTCGATGGCCTGGCGGCCGCCCACGATGATGTCGAAACCGCCCATGTGACGGATAGCCTGAGCCAGCGAATAACTGGTGGCAAGGGTGTCGGCGCCCCCCAGGGGGCGGTCGGTGAGCACCACGCCGTCGTCACCACCACGATACAAGCTCTCGCGCACCATCTCGGCGCTTCGGGGCAAGCCCATCGTCAGTAGCGTGATCGTGGAGCCAGGATGAGCATCCTTGAGCTGCAGAGCCTGCTCCAGCGCATTCAAATCCTCGGGGTTAAAGATGGCGGGCAGAGCGGCACGGTTGATGGTGCCATCGGCCTTCATCGCATCCTTACCCACATTGCGGGTGTCTGGCACTTGCTTGGCCAGAACAATGATTCTTAAACCCATAATGATTCAATCTTATAGTTATTTCGTTAATAATCCATCTGTTAGCCGCCTTTCGCGCGCCACGCGCGCAAAAAGCGCCGCAAAGGTACAAAAAAACCACGATTTGCACCCTGCATAACCTCTTAAAGTATATAAACTGAGATAAATGCTGTCAAAGAGCATCAGAATTGCGAGTAGAGGAACGGTTGCACGGTGGCGCTGGCGAACTGGAGGACGAGCTGGATGAGTAGGATGAACAGGACCAGTTTGAGCCACCAGGGCGCCGCGATGAAACGTTCACGCAGTTTATCCCATACGCGGCGAGGCACGAAGTGCAGCGCATAGATGATGGCCAACATCAGACACCAGGTGAAGCGACGCTCCAAGAAGACGGGAAGATAGGCCCACTCAAAGTCGGTTACAATACCCGTAATCACCTGACCCGCAGCCTGGAAGGTATTGGCACGGAAGAAAATCCACAGGAACGCCACAAAAGTGAAGGTCAGCACCCATGAGACAGAACGCGAAAGTCGGGTGCTGGCAATGGTGTCCAGCCACGGCTTACACAGTTTGTGGATACACAAGGCGATGCCGTGACCTGCACCCCAGACGACAAAGGTCCATGCCGCACCGTGCCACAAGCCACCCAACAGCATGGTCACCATCAGGTTGATGTACTGCCGCAGTTTGCCCTTGCGATTGCCTCCTAGCGGGATATAGACGTAGTCGCGCAGCCACGTGGACAACGTGATGTGCCAGCGGTGCCAGAACTCGCTCACGTTCAACGAACGGTAGGGATAGTCGAAGTTGATGCCCAAGTTGAATCCCATGATGCTACCCAAACCGATCGCCATGTCGCTATAGCCCGAGAAATCACAATAGATCTGCATGGTGAAGCCCAGTACAGCCATCAGCAGTTCAAAGCCGGTGTAACCCGTGGGGTTGCCGAAAACGATGTTGTTATACTGGGCGATGTAGTCGGCGAACAGCGCCTTCTTCATGATGCCCAGCATGACCAGAAACAAACCACCATAAATCATCTCGCGCGAGGCGGGCTTGTTCTCCTGTAACTGCGGGATAAAATCACGCGAGCGGACGATGGGGCCTGCCACCAAGCAGGGGAAAAATGACAGGAAGAACAAGTGATCCAGATAGTCATCAACAGGCTGAATCTTGCGCTTATAGACATCAACCACATAACTGATGGTGCGGAAAGTATAGAATGATACACCCACAGGCAGAATCAGGTCCAGGGGCTGGAAATTCCCGTTGATCAGCGCATTCATGTTCCATATCACGAAGTTGCTGTACTTGAAAAACAACAAGATGCCCAACGAGAAAACTAGTGAGACGGTGAGCGCAATTCGCCGCTCGGTGCGGTTTTTGCTCGAGTCGATGAACTGAGCCACCCACCAGTCAAAAATAGAGGTGGCCACCAACAACAGGAAGAAGACGCCACTGGACTTGTAGAAAAAATAGAGGCTGAAGGCGATGACAAAAATCATCATCTTCTTGCGGCGCGACTTGAGTTTGGCATACACCGGCAGGAAGAGCAGGAACAGCACCCAGAACAGTCCGCTGGTGAACAGCATGGGCTCGTCGCGGTTGAACGTCAGCTGCGAGAGCAGTTGCGATATGTCAATTGCGTCTAATATCATGGTATCATTTAGGAGGTTGGTAGATGACGATGCGAGAAGCACGGCTGATGCCCTCTCCCGGTTTGTCAAGACGGATAGGATGAGCACCCTCAGCTTCTATCCACTTGACAACGCGGTCCATCCACTGGTGAGCCGACGGACGAGTGGGATGTGCGCCGTCGCGGCTGCGGTCGAAGTGATCATGGGCGCTCAGGTAGAAACATCCCTCGTCAAGTTCCTGCTCAAGCAGGTCGTTGATACCCGTGTCTTCGTCCCAGTTGGGCGGTCCAATCCACACATAGGGAATGTCGCCGATTTCGGCCAACATCTTTTTCAGGTGAGGCCGACGTGAACGCTTAATGTCAGGGACATACAACTCGTTGGCACCCAAGCACACAAAAATATAGTCGGGATGGTAGGTATTGATGAGCTCGGTTAAGCGCGCCGACTCACCCCAGCACAGGGTGGAACTGCTGTACCAAATGACTTCAACCAGTTTGTGACCGTTCTTGTCACAGTATTTCGCCAGTCGCGGAGCCAATCCCTCAAGCATCGAGTCACCGATAAAGAGAATGTTCTTGGCAGTAGTATCTACCGGGGCTCGCCAACCCTTGGGGTGCTTGCCGTTGGGCAAGCGGCCATCGGCGTCAAGGGTGTCGGCGTCGGTGACGTGACGGGTGGTCATCTCGGCCCCTATGTCACGCGCAAATGACGCTGTCTTGATTTCCAGTCCACCCACACTGAAACCGTCCTGCCAAAAAGACAAGACAACAAAGAAAACAAGTGCGGCAAACAACAGGCTCCAGAGCCCCCAGTAGTGTTTATTCATTCAGTTAACAGTCAGATTATTCCAGCAACTTAATGCCAAGGCCAGGTCGGTCATGCAAGGTGATCTTACCATTCTCAACGGTCATGCCGGTGAAGCGGTCGTTGGCGATGAGCAGGTTGCCGTCCAAGTCAGCATAGTCCACAACGGGTGACAGGTTGGCGGCAGCAGTCACGGCGCATGAGGTTTCGGTCATACAGCCGATCATCACCTTCATATCGAGGGCGCGAGCCAGGGTCACCATCTTGTGGGCCTCGTACAGACCAGTGCTTTTCATCAGCTTGATGTTGATACCGTCATACACGCCCTTGAACCTCACGATGTCGGGCAGACGCTGGAAGGCCTCGTCGGCGATGATGGGCAGCGGCGAGCGCTCGCGCAACCAAGCGGTCTCGTCAATCCAGGTCTTGTCGAACGGCTGCTCAACGAAGATACAGTTGCGCTCCTTGAGCCAGTGGCACATCTCCAGCGCATATTCCTTGTTGTTCCAGCCCTGGTTGCAGTCCACACAGATGGGCACGTCGGGCATCATCTCGTTGATGATGTTGATGGTTGCCTGGTCCTGATCCAAACCCATCTTTGCCTTGATGAGTTTGTAGGGACGTGCTTCTTCCACCTTCTGGCGCACCACCTCGGGGGTGTCGATGCCGATGGTGAAACTCGTCACAGGCGTCTTCTCGGGATTATAACCCCAAATCTTGTACCACGGCTGTCCCATGATCTTGCCCAGCAGGTCGTGCAGGGCGATGTCGATACTGGCCTTGGCAGCGCGGTTGTTTTCATCAACACTATCAACATAGGTCAGGATGTCCTCAATGCAGAAGGGATCCTTGAACTGCTCAAGATCAAGTTTGTTGAGGAAGGTGGTCACACTCTCGACGCTCTCGCCCAGATAGGGAGGCATCGATGCCTCACCATAGCCCTTGATGCCCTCATACTCCAGCGTCACCTGCACGTCGGGCGTGGTGGTGCGGCTGTAGCGCGCCAAATTAAAGGCATGGCGCAACTTGAGTTCATAAGGGAAGAACGACAATTTCAGTTTTCCCGTTTTGGGCACCTGGTTGACACGAGGTACCCGACGGCGACGGCCCTTCTTGGCGACGCGCTCAACAGCGTCAATTGACACGGGCGAGGCGGCGGCGACGTCGCGTTCGGGCGTGGCGCAGACGGCGAACGCCTGTTCGCCGCGCGCGAACGCGGCAAAGCGGTTGCGGAAGATGGCGTTCGTGGTGGAGAGATGGTCGCAGCAGTAGAGCGACTCGACGGCGGGCGTGGCATTGCCGGCGGCGTCGAGCCAGGCGAACGCGGCCGTGTAGAACCCCGGACGCGTTCGGCG
>DAIREJ010000040.1:0-10698 GCA_036795635.1 Sodaliphilus sp. | reverse complement strand
CAGCGTCGATTGACACGGGCGAAGCGGCTGCGATAGCCGTCAGACCCATTCCTGCAATAAATTTTCTACGATCCATATATTCTTGAAGTTATAAAGATTATTATCAAATTAAACTAGAGCTGCTAACTCCTCACTTCTCGCTCCTAACTCTAAAAGTACCATGGGTGGCTCTTGAGCGCCACAATGCCCTTGGTTCCCACCATACCCTTGATGCGGCTGGCGCTCAAGGGAGAATACAGGTAAGGATAGTCACTGGCTGTGGGAATCAGGCTGTTGATTTTCACCTGACCGGAGCAGTGGATGTACTTGCCGTCGCGCAGGTAGATACCCACATGGGTCACGCGTCCTGTCTTCTCGTTGCCGAAAAAGAGCAAGTCGCCTGTCTCATACTGGTGCCAGTCGGTCCCTTTCTTCATGATCTTGCCTGTGAGCGCCTGTTGCGAGGCGTCACGCTGCAAGATGATGCCGTTGCTCAAATAGGCCACCTTGGACAAGCCCGAGCAGTCAGTCACCTTGGTTGAAGTACCGCCCCACAAATAGCTGGAGCCCATCATGCGGCGCGCGGTCTTCTCGATTTGAGCGGCACTGAAACCCTGCTGGCTCCACTGCGACAACTCGGCGACATCGGCTGCCGATACCCAACCCGTTCTGCCGTCGGGGGTGGCCAGTTTGAGCCAGCCCGCGGCTTCAGTTTTGAGTTCAAGGATATTGCCCATGACCAGGTCTGAAACAGTCTCGTCACCATGGGCCTCGGTCACCAGTCTCGAGTCATAGGCGGTGACGATGTAACGCTTGGCTTTGCGCCAGTTCTTCATCTGTACATCGTTCTTGAAAGCGAGTGAACTCTCGGGGACATAGGCGATGTAGTCATCGGCCATCTGCACGCGATACCAGTCGTCACATTTCTGCAAAACCTTGACCGGCGCGCCCATGAGACCTTGAGTGGCAATTTCGGCGCTGTGCTTGGGCTCGGTGCGCAACGTGGCAATACTCAACTTCACCAGCGCCCACTTGCGGTTTTGAGGAATGCGTTCTTCAAGAACGGTAATCTTGTCGGTGTAAGCGCTGTGACCATTCTTGATCATAGCGGCCTGAATGGCTTTTTTCTGCGCCTGAGTGCCCACAGTGCCTGTCAGCACCCACTTGCCACCCTGCTGGGTAGCGTTCACGTCCCAGATGGCCGTGCGCTTATCAGGTGCTATTCGCTGCTTGAGGTCGGTGAGCGTTTCAACTGGCGTTATCGCCACAGCAACAAGGCTGGTCAACGCCAACACCATCGCAATGATAAATGATTTTATACTCATTTCTTAATCGGAGTTATTGAATTGACTTTCAGATGGCTGTTCCACTTGTCATAGAACAGGTTACCGCCACGCCATTCCACTTCGCCAGGCTGGAAATCGACGGTCTCACTGCGGATGTAGGTCTTGGGCGGACTCAATTTGTCGCCCACGCCCTCGTTGCTAGCCATGCGGTAAACATCGATGCCCGTAGCATAGTAGTCGTTCAAGGACGTGCCCACCGCACTGCGGCCGAAAGACGGGTCGGTGGGTACCCAGCCCACACCCTCGAAATAGGTCTCGCACCAATCGTGCCAGTTAATCTCATCGGGATGCAGCATCCAACCGCTTTCCCATCGCGCGGGAATACCCAGCGAACGCACGAGGGTGATATAAAGCAGTCCCACCTGTCCGCAGTCACCATGACCATTCTCGATGACATACTGCGGGATGTTGGACAGCGTGCTGTATTCACGGGCACCTGCCCACGGCAGGTTGTGGCCGATCCATTCATAGACCTTGGCGGCCTGCAACACGGGATTGGTCTCACTGCCCACGATTTTGCGGGCAAGGGCACGCATCTCGTCAGTGATGATGACATGACGCGGCTCGTCGCCCGTGTACTTGATGTATTCGGAGTCGTTGGTGTTGTAGGGCTCCAGCATGGCGATAAGGTCCTGCTGACTGTAGTGCCTCTCACCCACGTCATAGGAGAAGGTGTATTCAAAGTGCGTGGGCTTGCCCTTCTCGGCAACGGCTTCCATATACACGGTGTGATGCTTGCTACCCTCGCTGTAGGTCACAGGTCGGTTGCTGCTCTCTAAACTGATGTTGCGCTGACGCAGATTCTCGTAAGGGAAGGGCATCCACACGCGCAAGGTCTCGCCAGCGGGCACGGCATCGGCATCCACGTCAAGCGTGAACGTGATGTTGACATGGCGCCAGTCACGCACGTTGTTCTTGTCGGCGGGCGTACGCATGGCCTCCAGGTAATATTTGCGGCGCGTGAGGAACGATTCATGGTTATCGGCGGCGTTCTGCGCGGCAAATTCCTTACCCAACAGCCACAGGTTGCCCACACTCTTACGGAACCACATTTCCTTGCCGTCGATGTTCATCACCTCGAGGGCACGGGTATCTTTCCAATGCTGGATCTGGGCATCGGTGGCCTCGGGCATTTTTTCGCGAATCTTCTTTACGCCCTCCTCGGGAGTGATGCGGAAGTCGGTACGGATGCGCTGCATGATGGTAAGCAATGAGTCGATGCGCACGGCATCGGCTTTGCGCACCTTCTTGGGCAACGCCTTCATCACTTTCTCGGCACGGGCAAATTCACCCTGCGCTATCAACTGGTCCACCTGTTCCTGCCAATCGGGTGCGGCGGCTTGGGCAAAGAGCGCAAAAGCGCTCACGGCCAGCGTTATCAGTATCATTTTGCTTCTCATTCGTCCTCTTGTTTAGAATTAACAAGCAAAATTACACTAATAATTTGAAAGGTTACCTTTTTTCCAAAAATAGTTATCAACAGTTTTGCCCTAATCAAGCCAGTTGTATCTTGAACAGACGAATGGCGTTGATGTCGGTAGCGACACTGACGGCTTCGGGAGAGATAGCAAGGGCATTGGCGATGAAATCGTTGACCAAAGGGATATAGGCACTCTCGTTGCGCTTGCCACGATGAGGCATGGGCGTCAGATAAGGTGCGTCGGTTTCAAGCAGCAAGCGGTCTAACCCGATGACCGGCAACAGTTGTGACACCGTGCTCTTCTTGAAAGTCACCACGCCGTTAACGCCAAAATAGAAGTCTCCGCGCCGGCGGATGCGTTCCACATCGTCGGGAGTTCCAGTGAAACAATGGAAAACTCCCTGAGGCACAGGGCAGTCCAGGTTGTCGATAACGTCAAGGATGTCGTCAAGCGCCTCCCGACAATGCATTATAAATGGCACGTCCAATTCATGGCACCAATGCAACTGGATGTCAAGAGCATGGCGCTGCTGTTCATGCCATGTTTTGTCCCAGTACAAGTCGATGCCAATTTCGCCAACCGCCACGACAGAGTACTGGTCGAGCATCGGGCGCATAGCGGTCAACACTTCGAGGTAATCGTCGTGGACCTCCTCGGGATGCAAGCCGAGCGCTAATGAGATATATTCGGGATATTGTGCCTGCATGGTGACCAGTCGGGGCACGCTCTCCAGATTCTCGTTAGGCAGGATGATGTGTCGCACCCCAGCCTCACGAGCCCGCTGAACGACGACCTCACGGTCCTCGTCGAACGCATCACAATAGATATGAGAATGACTATCAATCATAATCAATAGCTTCGGCCAGCCAACTTATTTGAAAGTGCGATAAAGGATTCTTTATCGTTTCCGCTCATTGCAACCTTGTTGAAAGCGGCAACAGCACGGTCATTGTAGCTGGCGATGGCGTCTTCAGCGAGTTGACGCACACCCAATCGCTCATACAGAGCTGTCACGCCAGCGACTTTGTCGTCGCGCGTGGCGTATGGGTCATTCAGCCAATGACGCAACTCATCGGCATCGTCACCCTTAGCTTTCTGCATGGTACTGATGAGCAGATAGGTCTTCTTGTTGTTCATGATGTCGCCACCGATCTCTTTACCGAAGGTCACAGGGTCGCCCCACACATCAAGGACATCATCCCTGAGTTGGAAAGCCAGCCCCATGTTCACGCCGGCCTCGTAGAGGGTTTCAGCATCCTCTTCCCCTGCCCCGGCAATCAGGGCGCCCGTCTTGAGGGCACAGCCCAGCAGCACCGAGGTCTTGAGCCTGATCATGTTGATGTATTCATCGACACTGACGTCGTTGCGCACTTCAAAGTCCATATCCCACTGCTGTCCTTCGTAAATCTCGATAGCGGTCTTGTTGAACAAATCCATCACGGCCTGATTGCCAGTGCGGGCAATAAACTGGGTAGCAAGTGTGAGCATCGTGTCTCCACTCAAAATGGCTGTGTTGGCGCTCCAGCGGCGATGCACCGTGGTCTTGCCGCGACGCACATCGGCATTGTCCATCACATCGTCATGCAACAGGGTGAAGTTATGGAACATCTCAATGCCCAACGCAGCATCGATGGCGGTCGTCGCGTCTCCGCCCATCGCATCACACGCCATTAGCGCCAACACGGGACGCACACGCTTGCCTCCCAACGCCATGTGATAGGCAATGGGTTCGTACAACTGGCGTGGTTGCTTCGGATAAGGAATAGCCGCGATGGCCTGATTAATGGTGTCAAGATAATCTTGGAATTGTTTCATGACATTTATGATATCTTAGTTTTATTGTTTCTTTTTCAATGCATTCTTGTAGGCAGCCTCAAAGGTGGCAAAATCAGCAGGCGTGTAGATGTTTTCCCGCAATTCTTTGATACGTTCATTGATTTCTTCCATGTCGGCATCAGGCTGGTTGGCATCTTCGGCAAGTGCCGCACCTAGGGCGTCGGGGCGAGCACACTGCACATAGACATTCATCTGTTCTCTGATCGAGTAGCCGTCAACGATGGCCTGCATCGTGCTATCAAACACCTGAGCATGACGCTCATGGCCCACGGTATAACACAACCAGTGAATGAGTTCAACGTAATCAGCGATGGAATCGGTGTTCAACTGACGTGTCATCATCAGTTCCATCATCGGCGGGCATTTAAGCTGCGCCAACTCACGCGGTGAGAGTACAATCACATGGGCAGCCTGCAGCAATGAGTCGCGGCCATCGGCAAGCAGAACAGCCGCAAACGCACGGTTTGCCGCTTTTTCTTCCCACGGCCAGCGCAAGCTGTCGCTACGCAACGCATCAAAGCGCTGCACCGTCTGGCGCATTGCCGCCGTATCGCCCCATGCCGCCAAGAAATCGTGTCCGGCCGATTCACCACGGCGCGTAGCGTCGCCACAGGCAGTGAGCAGCAGCATCAATGCGATGAATATCAATGGTAATCTTTTCATTTCTTATCTTCAGGGAATAAAGATTGATACAGGGGGCGGTCCTTCTCCTTGAGATAGGCGTGGAATGCCTCGTCAAACGCACGCACGGCCGCCGAGTCCCGCTTCAAGGCATACACACTCTGTTTGGCCTTAGCGTCCATCACAGCGCGTTCCATCGACAAGGTATCGGTGTGATCCACGGCCACCAGCGCAGCCGCGGCCCTCATGCCACTGTCACGCGCCTCGGCATCCAGCGGCGACTTCTTCTGGGAGCATCCGCCCACCATCACCAGTGATACCAACAAATACAATAAACTTCTCATCATTCTCTTCTCCAAAATCGTTTGCAAACTTACAAAAAATCAGCAAACGAAGACATATCATTCATGCATATTTTCATCAATAAAGAATAATTTGATTATCTTTGTGGCGGAAATCAACATTAATTAGATAGAATGACTGTGAAGAAGATTACGATTGCGATTGATGGGCATTCATCAACGGGCAAGAGCACGATGGCTAAGGCGTTGGCAAAGAAGATCGGATATGCCTATGTGGACACTGGTGCAATGTATCGCGCGGTGACGCTGTTTGCGCTACGCAACAAGCTCATCCACGGTGATAAGGTAGATGAAAAGGCGCTCAAGGAGCATCTGAAACGCGGCGACATCGCCATCACCTTCCGCCCGACCAAGGAGGGCAAGAGCGTGACGGTGCTCAACGGCCGCAATGTGGAGCGCTACATCCGCTCGATGCGCGTGAGCAATGTGGTGAGCATCATCGCTGCTATCGGCTTTGTGCGCAAGGCAATGGTCAAGCAGCAGCAGGCCATGGGTAAGGACAAGGGTCTTGTGATGGACGGCCGCGACATCGGCACTGTGGTGTTCCCCGACGCCGAGATGAAGGTGTTTGCCACGGCAAGCCCCGAGGTACGCGCCCAACGTCGCTTTGACGAACTGCGTGCCAAGGGCGACACGGCCACGACCTTCAAGGAGGTGCTGGAGAACGTCAACGAACGCGACCGCATTGACAGCACACGCAAGGAAAGTCCGCTGCGCCAAGCCGATGACGCTGTAGTGCTCGACAATTCGCACATGACCTTTGAGGAGCAGGACGAGTGGCTGTACAAACTCTACCTTGAGAGAGCACGAATTAAGAGTTAGGAGTTAGGAGTTAGGAGTTGGCATCCGCCAACAGACTGCTGCAAAAGTCAATAAACTGACAACCGAAAAAGTGGCGATTATTGAGATAGACAACGGATCGGGTTTCTGCTTCGGGGTGACGACAGCCATCCGCAAGGCAGAAGAGGAGCTCAACAAGACGGGGCACCTCTACTGCTTGGGTGACATTGTTCACAACACCGCCGAAGTGGACCGCCTCGCCAACATCGGGCTGGAAACTATCACGCATGAGCAACTGGAACAGCTGCATGACGTGAAAGTGCTGCTGCGTGCCCATGGCGAGCCGCCGGAGACCTATGAGACAGCCCGCCGCAACCGCATCGAAATCATTGATGCCACCTGTCCTGTGGTGCTCAAGCTGCAACAGCGCATCAACACCACATTCAATGGCGCTGAGCCGGGCAACGATGCTCCTCAAATCGTCATCTACGGCAAGCGTGGTCACGCCGAGGTGTTGGGCCTTGTCGGACAGACCCAAGGACGCGCAACCGTCATTGAGAACATCAGCGAGCTTGACAAAATCGACTTCTCTCGCGACATCTATCTCTACTCCCAGACCACCAAGAGCGTGCATGAATTCCAGCGCATCGTCGAGGAAATCAAACACCGCGTACAACCGGGCGTGACTTTCCGCAGTTTCGACACCATCTGCCGCTCGGTCGCCAACCGCATCCCTCAAATACGGGAGTTTGCTGCACAGCACGAGTTAATCCTGTTTGTGAGCGGTGCCAAGAGCAGCAACGGGCGCATCTTGTTCAACGAATGCCTTGACGCCAATCCTGACTCCCATTTGGTGAGCAGCGAAGAGGACATCGACCCTGCCTGGCTCGTGGGCAAGGAGCGAATCGGCATCTGCGGCGCCACCTCCACCCCTCGCTGGCTCATGCAACGCGTGAGCGATGCCGTCAAGCAATTAACCACCAAGAATTAGAAATCACGACTTACATCCATGACCAAAAAGAACCTTATCATCACCATCATACTGCTTGCCATCATCGACCTGGTGGCGGCAGCCTGGTATATATCCCGCAGCTTCGAGGTGAGCGGCAAAGCGCCAACCCTGTTCGATGAACGCGACAGCACCGATGCCATCGTCGAGGCCGACACCGTCTCCACAGTGCATCAAGACGACGAGTTTGACGAGTTGCAGCACAACACCTACTACTTCATCGCCAACACGCCCAGTATCCATGGTGACAACAGTTCACGCTACACCAGCATCAAGCATGTGAAAGTGCGCTGGCCCAAGAAAGTGAACGGCGAGGAAAATCCGACTGCGCTCAACAAGGAGTTGATCAGCAAAGCATTCGGCAACAGCCAGGACAAGATGCCCGATGCCCGCTATGTCTATCTGAACACGCCTATGTTCAACAAGCCCATCGGTGATGATTACCACAAACTCTCCACCGCGCCCACCATCGTGCCGGTTTACGGCAACGTGAACCAGGTGCTGGTCTATCCCTACATGACATCGCATCGCCTGTTGGTGATGGAGATTGACAAGAATGAATATAACGGCACCACCACTACCGAGGACAAGAGCTACATCCACTATGACCGCACGAAGGGTCGCGTGCTCAAACGCCTCGACATCCTAGTGGCCGATGTGGACAAGGAAAACAAGCTGCTCAAAGTCATCAACAAGAAAATTGATGAGCTGAACAAGGGTCGCAGCGATGAACGCCAGCTGCAACATGCGCTGAACGTGCCCGCCGAGATCTGCTGCAGCAAGAAAGGCATCCTGTTTGAGTACAAGCACGGGACCATCTCCAGCCAGCCTATCGAAATCTTAATAGACTATGACAAGCTAATGCCTTTCATGACCGAGGATTTCAAGCAGATGGTTGAGAGCAACGAAGGCTACACGGTCTTCAACGACAACATCAAGCCCGAGCCCGTCAACCCCGCACGGCAAGTCGCTGCGGTGAGCACTGTGAGCACTGCGCCCGCCAAAAAGGCCAGCAGCAGCCATGCCACATCGCAAAAAAGTTACAAAACCAAGAAATCGGGATATTACAAGAAACCCTATTACACTAAGCCAAAACGAACCAATCGGAAGAGGTATAGCGGGGCAAGGCGTAGATCTGGACATTACGGTCACGCTGGTCGGCAGCGTTAGATGCGTCACCGACGGTGAGGCCACGGGCTTCAAGCGCCTCGCGCATGGTGGTTAGCGCCAACTCGGGGTCGTTGTTTTTCTCACTCAGGTGGCACAAGAACACATTGCGCAGTTCTTCGTGGTAATGGTCGGCGACGAACTGTGCTGCCACGGCATTATCCAAGTGTCCGTCGTCTTTTTTCACGCGATTCTTCAAGAACTCCGAGTAACCGCCCTCTTCCAGTTTCTTGAGGTCGTAGTCACATTCAATCATCAGATAATTGGCGCGGCTCATGTAATAAGCCGCACGCTCGGTGATGGATCCCATGTCGGACCCGACGACAAAGCGCTCACCCTCATACTCAATGTTGAAACCCACACTCTTGACGTCATGCTTCGTCTCAAAGGCCGTGATTTCCATGTCCAGCACACGGAATGGGATTTCCTTGAAGATGGGCACATGGTGGTCACGGATGCGGCTTGAGATGCGGCAACGCTGCTGCAGTTGGGCCATCACACCCATGGTGCAATAGACGCTGCAATGGCAACGGCTGACCGCAGGATAGAGGCAACGCATGTGGTCCTGATGGGCATGCGTGAGCAACACGCCCTTCACCATGTCGGGCGAGACACCGTTGCGTTCCAATTCAACAAAAGCTTGATCGAGCGTGATGGCAACCTGATTGTCGGGATTCTTTTTCTTGCGGTGATACTTGACAGGCTCACGGATGCCGGCATCGATGAGGATGCCGCCGCGCGGAGTACCCAGATAGGCGCAGTTGCCGCTACTGCCGCTGCCAAAGCTGATGAAGCACAAACCCTTTCCCACCCCTGTGTCATAAGTGAAGGGGATGCGGGGCTCAGCCTCCGGGCGTGCGGGCGGCGTGTCATCGCCGTCCACATCAAACGCTATCTTCAACGGGCGACCGTCGTTGGTGTATCCTTTATATTTGTGTCCTGCCATGGGATGATTGACGTTATTGATACAACAAGAAAATTGTGGGGACCTTGTGGTAGTCATACTTCGCCTGCTTCCACTCGGCCAGGGTGCGTGTGACGATGGTCTGACCCTCACCCGTGATGTCGCTCGCCACACACAACCGCATGGCGGGAGACAGGCGCTGGGTCAAGTCGGCGATGAGCTGGTTGTTGCGATAGGGCGCCTCGATGAAAATTTGCGTCTGGTGCTCGCGTTCGATGCGTCGCACCATCTCCTTGAAGCGCGCCTGGCGGGCTTGCGCGTCAATGGGCAGATAGCCCTCAAAGGCAAAGCGCTGCCCGTTAAAGCCCGAAGCCATCAGACTCATCAGTATGCTTGACGGACCCACCAGCGGGAAAACCTTGAAGCCCTTGCGTTGCGCGATGGCAACCAGGTCAGCACCCGGGTCGGCCACGGCGGGACAACCTGCATCGCTGAGCACAGCCACCGGCTCGCCTTGCTCAATCGGCTCCAACAAGGCCTCCAGGGCGGCGGTGTCGCTCACATCGGTGTGCTCGTTGAGTTCATTGAATGTGAGACTATCAATGTCGAGGTCACGGTCACATTTCTTGAGAAAGCGTCTTGCCGATCGCAGACTCTCGACAACAAAATAGCGCACCTGACGCACAACCTCTGTGTTGTACGCAGGCAACACCCGCTCCAGCGACCCTTCGCTCAACTGTGTGGGAATCAAGTATAAACCTACTTCGAGTGACATCGACACACTGAGTTTTCGAAAAAACCAACTGCAAATATACTCATTTTTCTTAACACATCACCATTTTTCGCACTTCGGTTTGCAATGCCTCAACAAAAAACAAATAATCTTTGTTTTTGTTTTCGGTTTGAACAAATTATATGTACTTTTGTGCAGTGATTAAAAATTGGATTATCATTGAATGATTGAACGACACATTATCATTGAAAACGTGGATCCCGTGACTTTCTACGGGGTGAATAATTGCAATATACAACTTATCCGTAATCTGTTTCCCAAATTGCGCATGGCGGCGCGGGGCAGCGTCATCACCGTCATCGGCGACGACAGCGAGACCGCTGATTTCGAGAAGAAGATCCACAGCCTTGCCGACTACTGCGCGCAATACAACACCCTGCCCGAGGATGTCATCATCGACACCATCAAGGGCACACCGCCCAAGCCGTTGAAGATGGACGACGTCATCGTCTATGGCGTGAACGGCAAGCCCATCAGCGG
>DAIREJ010000039.1:6408-15810 GCA_036795635.1 Sodaliphilus sp. | reverse complement strand
CCCAAGGAGGAACAGAACTAAGGAACAAATCCCAACCCTAAGGGAATGAGGGTGAGCACCATCAATGGTTGCTCACCCTTGTTTTTGACGTTTTATTTGGTAGTTCATCCAAAAATTCTTATCTTTGCCCATGACATTCAGGATTAGCGTCCCTAAAGATGACATATCTACTCGTAATAACAATAACTCTTAAAACAGATCTAATTATGAAAACGAAAACTATCAAGACATTACTGGTTGCTGTCATGGTGATGGCAGCAATGAGCGTGCCCGGAACAGCCAATGCCCAGCTGGGCGGGCTGGTCAAGAAGGCCAAAGACAAGGCTGGAGAAGTCGTGGACAAGAAGAAAGATGAGGCCAAGAAAAAGGGCAAAGAGGTCAAGGAAGAGGTCAAGATGCAGGCTCTGGAGAGCCAGCGTCCTCCCCTGCCGTGGCCTATGAGCGAGAATCCCCAATACAACGGCAAGAGCGTTGAAGAATTCTTGAAAGGTATCGCCGACGTACCCGATGAGGAGATCAAGGACCTGCGCGCACAGTTGGATGCCCGCTTCAAGCACAACTGCCAACTCAACAAAATCAATTCCGGGCCAGATTATGACGTAAAACTCATGGAGAATATTACGAAAGAGAATGAGAACTGGTGGAAATTCTATGGCGCATTGGCACTAATCACCAGAACTGCACTGGACGGCGTCTATTCCGACCCGGACGGCACCCTCCACACCGAGAATCAAAGTTACTTCCTCAACGGCCGTGGTGGCAGCCCCCGCGGCATCAGGATTGAGAGACACGACGGCAAGTTCAAGTTCTGCAGCCTGGGCCACCAAGCCATCTTCCTCGACGAAAAGGAGGTGGCATCTGCCATCGATGCCGCCAAGCGCAGCCGCAAGTTTCAGATTCTGACCCTCGCCATCCACAAGATGCTGGACGAAGTCGGCGAGAAATATGACTATGATGACCGCTACATGTACAATTATGCGGGCATGCTTGCCAAGGCCATCGAGGAGGCACTGGAGGGCAACAAGCCTGAGAACATCGAGTACCGCGCCATGCCCAAGGCCGGCGCAATGCACGCCAAGTTCAAAGCCGAGGCACTTGCTATCGCCAAGGCCGAGGAGCCTGGAGTCATCGATATCATCATCACCAGCGACGACTGGGATGTGAAGATGAAGGGCTTGGTGCCCGAAAAACGCAACATCTATGGCTACTACATCACCCAAGACAAGAACGGCAAAATCTGCAAAGACCGCATGTGGACCCAGAAGTATCAGGGTGACGGCAAGTACGGCAAGCTGAAAGCCGGCGGTGTGGGCGTCTCCAGCGACTTCTATGTGAAATAAGGTATAGTTACTACACGTTGCTATAGATATTATAAAGGCTATAGGGGATGGGTCCTCTATAGCCTCTTTTTTAGAATTCCTCGGCCTCGACGTCGATGATGCGCGGGTCGTTGGGCTCGACATGCGGGATGGTGAGATCCATTTCCTCGCCCTCCTCGGGACCGAACCACTCTCGCAGGCGTTCACGAGCCTTGCGCTCAATCTCGGGAGTGATATACTTCTTGATCTTGAACAATGCCCAAGCCAGGGCTGCTAGGTCATCGGTGAATCCCAAGCCCAGAATGGCATCGGGAATGAAGTCCAGGGGCAGGATGAAATAGCCCAGCGCACCAAAAATCTTGATCTTCAAACTTGAAGGCACCGCCGGGTCGCGCGCCACATAGTAAAGCAGGAGGACATAATAGACCGCCTTGCGACCAGCCTTGCGCGCCACCTTCTTCAGTTTCCTCCACAACTTGTTGTCGTTGAAGTACTGGGTATAGTCATCGAGGTTGAGATTCCAGTTGTTTGACATATCCATCTTGATTTTTTGGTCAATACTGGCGTGAGAATCAGCAAATCTCGTGCCAACTTATCAAGCGTCTCAACCTTGCCGACAAAAAAACCTAAAATGGCACGAAAATCAGGGAAAAAGTGGTATCTTTGCAGTTTGAATTGAGTAAAATGAAAAAAGAAGTGGAAACAAGATACATCTTTGTCACGGGCGGCGTGGTCTCGTCGCTGGGTAAGGGTATTATCGCCTCCAGCATCGCACGTCTGCTGCTCTCGCGCGGCTATCGTGTAACCTGCCAAAAGTTTGACCCGTACATCAACATCGATCCGGGAACGCTCAACCCCTATGAGCACGGCGAATGCTACGTCACCGTCGACGGTCACGAGGCCGATTTGGACCTGGGCCATTATGAGCGGTTCACCAACATCAAGACCACGCGTGCCAACAACGTCACTACTGGACGCGTCTATCAGAGCGTCATCGACAAGGAGCGCCGTGGCGATTACTTGGGCAAGACAGTCCAGATCATCCCGCACATCACCGACGAGATTAAGCGCGACGTGAAACTGCTGGGCACCACCGGCAAGTATGACTTTGTTATCACCGAGATCGGTGGCACCGTGGGCGACATCGAGGCATTGCCTTTCATCGAAGCCATCCGTCAGCTGCGATGGGAACTGGGCAGACGATGCATCTGCGTTCACCTGACCTATGTCCCCTACATCAGCGCGGCCAAGGAGCTCAAGACCAAACCCACCCAGCACAGCGTGAAATTGCTGCAACAGGAGGGTATCCAGCCAGACATCTTGGTACTGCGCACCGAGCACGCCCTGCCACCCACGATGTTGAAGAAGGTGGCTCAGTTCTGCAACGTCAGTGCCGACGCAGTGACGCAGAGCCTTGACGTGCCCACCATCTATGAGGTACCCCTCAAGATGCACGAACAGCGCTTGGACAACATCATCCTCGAGAAAACAGGTCTGAGCAGTGAAGGCGAACCCGACCTGACGAAGTGGAATGACTTCCTCGCCAAGCTCAAGGGCGCAACTAAGGAGGTGCGCATCGGCCTCGTCGGCAAATATGTCTCTCTCCAAGATGCCTACAAGAGCATTGACGAGAGTTTGCTGCACGCCTGTGCATACCATGACCGCCGCCTCAAGCTGGACTACATCAACAGTGAGCAGATTCATGACGGCAACGTCGAGGAACTGTTGGCAGGACATGACGGTATCGTTGTGGCTCCAGGCTTCGGTCAACGCGGCATCGAAGGCAAGTATGTCGCTCTGCGTTGGTGCCGTGAACATGACATGCCCACGTTCGGCATCTGCCTGGGTATGCAGTGCATGGTCATTGAGTTTGCCCGCAACGTGCTTGGGCTGACCGATGCTAACAGCACCGAGATGGACGCCAAGACCTCTCACAACGTCATCGACCTGATGGAGGATCAGAAGACCATCACCAATATGGGCGGCACGATGCGCCTGGGCGCATATGCCTGCCACGTGAAAGCTGGCACGAAAGTTGCTGAAGCCTATGGCGTGACAGACATTGAAGAGCGTCACCGTCACCGCTTCGAATTCAACGACGAGTACCGCAAGCAGTTCGAAGATGCAGGAATGACCATTGCCGGCGTGAACCCCGAGAGTGGTCTTGCCGAGGTGGTGGAACTGACCGGCAAGCGCTGGTACATCGGCACACAGTACCATCCCGAGTACAGCAGCACGGTCCTCAACCCCCACCCCCTCTTCATGTCTTTCATTGATGCAATTATTGCTGGCAAGCAGCAATAATCGCAGTTGCAAGTCGTCAGTTGTCAGAATAATTACAGGCACTATTGACACAAAAGGTTATAATATAGAAGAATAAAAACTAAACTTTAGCGCCTTAGCGTGAGGCAAAAGAAAAAGAGACAATGGATAAAAACACTTTGATTGGAATGTTGCTGATGGGACTCGTCATCTTCGGGTTCATGTGGCTGCAAAAGCCCAGCGAAGCCGAGATGGCAGAGCGTCAGCGACAACTGGACTCTATCGCCGCTGTTCAGAAGGCTGAACAGCAGCGCACCATTACCGAGGGCAATGTTGACACCCTCAGTACCGACGAACTTGCTCACCTGAAGAGCGTGCTCGAAGGAATGCCTGCCGGCAACGCCACCATCAACAACGAAGGCGTTGTTCTGACACTTCATGACGGCAAGATTTCGGGTACCGTCAAAGTCGGTGACAAAGTCTTGAACTGGGATGATGTAACCGCTGACGAAAGCGAGGACCCCGCATCTCACAATCTGGCTGTGCAGGCCGTGCAACGCGCCCTTGAAACCTATGCCAAAAACGGCTCGTTCGCCTCGTCACTCTCGGGAACCGAACAATTTGTCACCCTCGAGAATGACTCTATCAAGGTTGAGTTCAGCAACAAGGGCGGTGTCATTGCCCGTGCGACGCTCAAGGGCTACAAGACTTTCAAATCGCCGCAACTAGTGCTCTTTGACAAGGGCGAGAATGACTACAGCTTCACCCTGAGCAACAACACGCAGCGATTTGAAACCAAGAATTTCTTCTTTGAGCCCCGCAAGCTCAACGACAGCACCGTGCTGATGAATCTGCAACTCGAAGGTGGTGCACAGTGGGGTCTGCGCTACACCCTCGTCCCCGGCACCTACATGGTGCGCATGGAGATGGTGCAGCAAGGCATGTCGCAAGTCATTCCCATGAACATCAACATGGTGGACCTTGACTGGCACCAGAAGATTTCGCGCCACGAGTTCGGCAAGACCTTTGAGGAGCGCTGGAGCGGCATCTGCTACAAGTTTGCCGGCAAGGGTGGCGATGTGACAACCACCAGCGAGAGCGGCAACGATGAAAAGGAAGTTAACGACATGCTGAAATGGGTGAGCGCCAAGAACCAGTTCTTCTCTACCGTGCTCATCGCCGACAGCGTCATGACCACCGCCAAGATGACCAGCGTTGCCGTCGAGAAAGGGTCGCCTGAATATGAGAACTACCTCAAGGACGTGAATATCCACACGTTGATTCCCTACTCGAGCGAAAAGGCCAATCCCGCCTCGTTCTACTTCTATATGGGTCCGAACCGCTACCACCTGCTGTCGAGCTATGACAAGTTCTCACCCAAAGAGGACCTGAAACTCACGCGCCTCATCCCACTGGGTTGGTCACTGTTCCGCTGGATCAACGCCGGCGTGATCATTCCTGTGTTTGACTGGCTGGGCAAGTTCATCAGCAACTATGGTATCATCATCCTGGTGCTCACCATTCTCATCAAGATGGTGCTGTGGCCCCTGACCTACAAGAGCTATGTGTCACAGGCCAAGATGCGCATCCTGGCGCCCGACATCGCTGCTATCAACGAGCGTTATCCCAATCAGGAGGATGCCTTGAAGAAACAGCAGAAGACCATGGAGCTCTACAAGCAGGCCGGCGCAAGCCCCTTCGGCGGCTGTCTGCCCATGCTGCTTCAGATGCCCATCCTCATCGCGATGTTCACCTTCTTCCCCTCTTGCATCGAGTTGCGCGGTCAGCCTTTCCTGTGGGCCAATGACCTGAGCGCCCCCGACAAGATTGTCGAGTGGAGCACTCAGATTCCCATTATTTCCAGCCTGTTCGGTAACCACATCAGCCTGTTCTGCCTGTTGATGACGATTACCAACATCGCCTACAACTACATTACTTCCAAGTCCCAGGCGCAGTCGCAGTCAATGCCAGGCATGAAATTGATGCTCTATCTGATGCCGTTGATGTTCCTGTTCTGGTTCAACAACTACGCATCCGGTCTGAGTTACTACTATTTCATCGCCCTGCTGATCACCATCGCCCAGACCTACATCAGCCGCATGTTCGTCACCGAGGACAAGGTGCGTGCCACCATGGCTGCCAACGCCAACAAGCCCAAAAAGAAATCCAAATGGATGCAGCGCATGGAGGAAGTCCAGAAGCAGCAACAGGCGATGCAGAAGAAACAAAATGCTCAGCGTCGCAATCGTTGATGAGTCAAATGGTCACATCTTTTTCAAAAAATTGGTACGAGTTTTGCAACTTTTTGGTTTGTCAATGCGTCAAAAGGGTGTAACAACAATCTACTAGTGGTTAAAGACTAGTGACTAAAAACTTAAGTATTATGTATATCCACAATTGTCCCGAGTGCGGAAAACAGTATAGCACTCAAGAGAAAGTAAACCGTGTGAAGTGCCCCTATTGCGGTGCCGAAACCAACGTGTCCTATAGCCAACAGGAGCAACCTAACTTCCAGGAGCAGTGGAAACAGTTCGGCGACCAGGCTTCGGCCGCTATGGATGACGTCTTCAGCAACGGTCCTTCAGGCAAGAGTCGTGGTGTAGCTGGTCTGCTCGCTCTCTTCCTGGGCGGGTTGGGACTCCACTACTTCTATATGAACAAGACCAACGCCGGCGTCGTCTTCCTGCTTGTCACGCTGCTGTCGTGTGGCATCCTGGGCATCGTGACCCAAATCATTTCCATCATCCAGGCTGTGCTGTTCTTCACCAGCACGCAGCAGGAATTTGAACAGAAGTGGGTTTATTCGCCCAGTAATATCCCGTTATTCTAACACCCTGACTGCCTATGGGTAGACGACAAGTGCCAACAAAACCTGACTTTATCAAGTGGCTGCTCCTCGCCGGGGCGGCTGCACTTGTCGTGTTAGCGGGTGCCTACGTTTTCTGGCACTATATCCTGCCCCACTCGGTCAATGTGGACCGCTACCGCTATCCCGTAGCGGGTATCGACGTGAGCAAGCACAATGGCGAGATAGACTTTGAACGGGTGCGTGATGACAACTATCAATTCGTCTTCATCAAGGCAAGCGAGGGCAAAACCTACAAGGATGACGCCTTTGACCGCAACTACCGCGCCGCTAGTGAGGCAGGACTGAAAGTGGGCGCTTATCATTTCTTCCGCAAGAACCGCACGGGACGTGAGCAGGCCGAGAACCTGCTCGCCTGTGTTAAGGGTAAGACGCTCGACCTGCCACTGGTCATTGACCTCGAAGATGACTGGGGCAACGGAGCGGCAGTGAACCGCAATGCTGCCATTGAGCGGGTCCTTGAGATGATTGGCATTCTCAAGGAAAAGGGCTATCAGGTGATGATTTACACCAACTTCGATGGTTACGAGAAGTACTACAAGGATATGCTCATGGATTGTGACCTGTGGCTCTGCTCGTTCACGAGTCCCGACCTGCTTCCACACCTGTCGCACTGTATCCAGCAGTTCAGCCACGAGGGTAGCGTTGACGGCGTGAATGGGAAAGTGGACTTGAACGTCTTTCGCGGCAGCAAGCGCGAGTGGTCTGACTACCTCGACAATGTGAAACAACCCGATTAATGACATTACTGACGATGACACAAGTGAAATATATGGTCCGACTGATGATGCTCATGCTCCTGATGCTGACAGGCATCAACACCAGCGCAACGGTCTATACCTGGAGCCGCTACAACCTCTCGTTTGAGACGCCCGAGGACGGCTTCGTCACCTTCAACTCGCCCACGCGCTTCGAAGTGCAGTGGGAAGACATGGTGATGACCGTGCAACTCTATAGCCAGGACAAGGGTGACGAAAAGAAACTGCTCACCGAGAATCTGCAACGCAAAGCCTTGGGATACAGTATGTATGACCTCAAGAACGGCAAAATCAAGGTCAAGGGTTTCAAAAAAACCTACAGCATCAGCGGCACCATGCCTGACGGCTCACGCGCCATCATCGCCGACTTGGTTTCTAAGCAGCAGAACCTCATCGTCGAGGTAACTGTCAATTACCTGTACGGCAACCGCGAAATCGTTGAGGACATGGTCAAAAGTTTTGCCGAGAATAAGGATCAGCAGCCCAACCACGAGCGCAAGCGGCAGAAAGTCCAGACCAAAAAGAAAGCCAAGCGTCAGCAACAGCAGGACAAAAAGCAGGAACAGCAGCCTAAGACGCCCCCACGGGACGAAAAACTCTATGATGCCTGATTCCTGCCGGCGCCTCTCAATATAGAACTTATAACATTAACCTCCATAACCCACTGCAACGATGAGAACAATGACATTGAAGATTTGCATGGCACTCGCACTAATGGCAGTGATGAGCCTACCAGCGATTGCCCAAGACAACGAGGGTGGCAACGAGCCAAACAAGATGCTCTATGCGCCGCTCGTCTATGACAGCCATGCGAATGAACACGCAACCAGGCCGACAGCGAACGACAATCTCTACACCCTTGATGCAGGTGACCAATGGCTGCAGGATGCCATGGAAAGTTCCAGTCGCACCCAACGCATGCGACAGCGCGCGATGATCAACAATCCGCAGTTGGTAGCTTACAACACCAACCGCCTGCCCAAAGCGCCACCCGAGGGTGTCATCCCCGGTGATCCGCGCCAGGGCCTGCTCACCATCGCGCAGCAGCAAGTGATTGTTGAGGATGTCACGCCACCCGATGCACCGCCAGTGCCCATTCATGATTGGCTCCACGTGTTCAACGCCTCGCTGCAGTTCACCCAGGCCTACATCAGCGGCAACTGGTACCAGGGCGGTGAGAACAACCTGGCGTTGCTGGGTAGCATCAACTGGAACTGCAATCTCAATCAGGACCTGCATCCCAACTGGCTATTCAACAACACTTTATCCTATAAATTAGGCCTTGCCACCACCCACGGCGACAGCATCCGCAACTACATGATCACCGAGGACAACTTCCTGTTCTCTTCACAGTTGGGTTACAAGGCAGTGAAAAACTGGTACTACAGTGCCATGCTGCAGTTCACCACCCAGTTCCTGAACAACTACAAGACCAACACCAACACGATGACGGCGGCCTTCCTCTCCCCCGCTGAACTGAACCTCGGTCTCGGTATGACCTACAACCTCAAGAAGGCCGACGACCGTATGTTCACCCTTGCCATCGCCCCCATCTCCTATAACCTGAAGTACTGCCGCAACATCACCGACATCGACCCGGTGCGTTTCGGCATCGACGCCGGCCACCACAGCAAGAGCACCGTGGGTAGCAACTTCGAGGCCAAGCTGTTGTGGCGCTTCAATCCCAATGTGATGCTCTCCACCAGGCTGTACATGTTCACCAACTATGAGTATGTGCAGGGCGATTGGGAGAACACGCTCGATTTTGCAATCGGCAAGTATCTGACCACGCAGTTCTACACCCACCTTCGCTTTGACCGATCACGCCCCCGAGATGATGACTGGAACTACTGGCAGTTCAAGGAAATCCTCAGTTTGGGTGTGATTTACCGCTTCGCCACCGTCAACTAAGTGCCCCCTGATGATTCGCCACGCGACGCTCATAATGTTGATGCTCTGTCTGTTGCCTCTGCTGGCGACGGCAGGCAATGGCGTGCCCAAGAAGTCGGTTATCCTGCACGGGCTCGACATCGACTCGATGCGTGTGCGCCTCGATGAGACCGACGTGCAGCCCCTGGAAGGCATCTGGTACTATCCCAACGAGGAGATGACACTGGGCATCGAG
Source organism: Sodaliphilus sp. (assembly GCA_036795635.1). Taxonomy (GTDB): domain Bacteria; phylum Bacteroidota; class Bacteroidia; order Bacteroidales; family Muribaculaceae; genus Sodaliphilus. The sequence goes on along the minus strand of DAIREJ010000039.1, from coordinate 6,480 downwards.
CGTTACCGCGGCGAGCACAACATCGGCTACCGCATCATCCTGCTCGACTCGCCCGACATCAATGTCACGCCC
>DAIREJ010000039.1:0-6398 GCA_036795635.1 Sodaliphilus sp. | reverse complement strand
ATCGCCGCCAGTGCCGTGGACAACAAATACCAGCTGTGGCTCTACAGCCAGCGCGACAAGGTGACGCTGATCAAACCGCTGGAGTGCGTGGCGACACTCAACGCCAAGTCCACCACGCTCACCTTCGACCCGCCTCACTGGAAGGTCAAGGTGCGTGTCAACATCGCGCGTTTCCTGCCCACATTGTTCAACGGCGTGAGCATTGTCCCCGAGAAAGTGTCCGAGAGCCTGCCTGTGGGATTCCGCAAAATCTATCCCGAGGGAGGCGACGGCAACCCGTTTAACCGCATACGTTACCTGTGATGAAAACAAGAAATCGACATCTCATCATTTCTATGCTCCTGATGGCCCTGTTGTGTGCCAGCACTGTGGATGCACGCACCAAGACCACGCGCAAGAACCTGCGCAGCCTTGAGGTGCCTGTCGCCGTGATGGAGGCCAGCGACGACCTCTTGCCCGACAGTCTCCAAGGCATTGACCCCAATGCCGTTTCACTCAAGGGCTTCAGCAAGCGTGCCAGCGACAGCAAGGAGTCCTTCTTCATCACAAACAACACTTCGCACCGCATGAGCGCGGTACGCCTGCTGCTGCGTTACACCACCATGCAGGGCGAGATGCTCACCCAGCGCACCGTGACCGTGCCCGTGAACCTCAAACCCGGCGAGACCAAGCTGGTCGAGGTCAAGTCCTTTGACGTGCAGCGGCTGTTCTATTACTATGCCGGCCCACAGCCGCGCAAACAGGCCACTCCCTTCAAGGTGGCATTTCGCCTCACGGGCTATGACATCCCTGTGGGCTACTGACCGAGAATTAACCAAATCAATGATACAATAACCAACAAAAAAAGAAAAAATGAAACACTTATCTTTCAAACTTTTATCGGCCGCATTGCTGGCTCTCTCCGCATGGACAGCAGCCGATGCCTGCACTAACCTGCTGGTGGGCAAGAACGCCAGTGCCGATGGCTCGACCATCATTACCTATGCCGCCGACAGCCACACACTGTACGGTGACCTCCAGTATCTGCCCGCTGCCGACCACGCACCCGGCGCGATGCGCGAAATCATTGACTGGGACAGCGGCAAGCGCCTGGGTGCCATCCCCGAGGTGGCACACACCTATGCTGTCGTGGGTAACATGAACGAGCACCAGGTGACCATCGGTGAGAGCACCTGGGGCGGACGTGAGGAACTGTGGGATCTGGACGGCAAATCCATCATTGACTACGGCAGCCTCATCTACATTGCCCTGCAGCGTTCCAAAACTGCCCGCGAGGCCATCAAGGTGATGACCGACCTGGTAGCCCAGTATGGCTATGCCAGCGAGGGCGAATCGTTCTCGATTGGTGACCCCAACGAGATTTGGGTCATGGACATGATCGGCAAGGGTAAGGACGAGCTGGGTGCCGTTTGGGTAGCCGTACGCATCCCCGATGATTGCATCGCTGGCCACGCCAACAACCCGCGCATCTGGAAATTTGACATGAAGGACAAGAAGAACGTTATGTATAGCAAGGACGTCATCTCCTTCGCCAAGAAGAAAGGCCTCTACAGCGGCAAGGATGCCGACTTCGCCTTTGCTCCCGTTTACCAGAAATTCGACGCCGGTGCTTTGCGAGGTTGCGACGCCCGCGTGTGGAGCTACTTTAACCGTTTCTGCAAGGGCATGGATGCCTATCTGCCTTTCATCTACGGCAAGACCAGGGCCGATGCCGACGTGATGCCCCTCTATGTCAAGCCCGACCGCAAGGTGAGCGTTCGTGACATGCAGGAGATGATGCGCGATCACTTCGAGGGCACCCCGTTCGACATGACCGTCGATCCCGGTGCCACCACCGCCTATGGTGTGCCTTACCGCTGGCGCCCCATGGACTTTGAGGTGGACGGCGTGAAGTACAGCCAAGAGCGTGCCATTGCTACCCAGCAGACCGGTTGGGTGTATGTTGCACAGATGCGCTCATGGATGCCCGACGAGGTGGGCGGCTGTTTCTGGTTCGGCGTCGATGATGCCAACACTGCTGTGTTCGTGCCCATGTACTGCTGCATCACACAGGTGCCCGAGAGTTACCGTCAGGGTAAGGCCGACATGTACACCCTGGATTGGGACTGCGCCTTCTGGGTCAACAACTGGGTGGCTAATCAGGCCTATCACCGCTATTCCCAAATGATTGGCGACATCCGCAAGGTGCAAGGCGCCATCGAGGACAACTTCGCCAAGCAGCAGTCGGTCATCGAGGCCGAAGCCACGTCGCTGCTCACCACCGACCGTGCCGCCGCAGTCCGCCTGCTGACCAACTACTCGGTCAACGCCGGCCAAGACGCCACGGCACGCTACAAGAAACTGGGCGAATACCTGTTCGTGAAATACCTCGACGGCAACGTCAAGAAGGAAAAGGACGGCAAGTTTGAGCGCAACGAGGCTGGAACGCCCGTGTCGCCCAACTGGCCCGGCTACACCCAGGAGTACTACGAAATGCTCATCAAGGGTCCTAATGGCGGCGACCGCCTCAAAGTCGAGGAACCCGTCTGGAGCGAGTAAAACGGTAAGAAGTGAGAAGCTTCTTAAAGTGAGGAGTGAGGAGTTGCATCCCTCACAAAAACTCCTAACCCCTAACTTCTAACCTCTAACTCATAAAAAGGCCGCATCGATATCCCATCGGTGCGGCATTTTTATCTGTTTACTCTTTGTTTTTTGAATCAACTAATAACTAATTCACTTTTTCACGATGCAAAATTACCGCTGTCGCCATGCATGGACAATCGCCAAAAGTGGCCAAAATCACACGATTCTATCATCATTATAGGGGATTTTTCCAAAAAACGGCGGCTTTCAGGCGGTTTTTCGGCCGAAAAGGCTTAACTTTGTGATAGAATTATCAACCTTAAAATGAGACTACAATGAAAAGAATGTCCCTTATCCTTGCGCTTGCGGTACTCGCCCTGGCGGCACATGCACAACTGTTGTGGAAAGTGAGCGGCAACAACCTGTTGCGTCCCAGCTACATCCTGGGCACCTATCACTTTGCTCCGGCGACGATGATTGACGTCATTCCCGGCACCGCCGAGGCCTTTGAGGGTTGTGACGTCGTCGTGGGCGAGATTGAAAATGAAAACATGCTCGACCCTGCGGCACAGGCGATGGCTGCGCAGGCGATGATTGCGCCGCGCGACAGCACGCTCGACAAACTCTTCACCCCCGAGGAGTATAAGATTGTCGAAGACGTCTTCAACAAGTACTTCGGCACCATGGGTGTGAAACTCAGCCAGATGAACATGATGAAGCCCAGCGCCATCAGCACACAGATGCAGGCCATCCAGGCCATGAAATATTTCCCCACCCTCAATGTCAACGACCTGATTGACATGGCTGTGCAGAATCGTGCCAACGAGGCGGGAAAACCTTCGCTGGCGTTTGAGACCATCCAGGAGCAAATCGACCTGCTGTTCAACGCTCCTCTCACCGAGCAAGCCGAGCAACTGCTGGAAACCTGCAAGAAAGATGACCTGTTCATGACGCAGTCCTCCAAACTCGTCGAGGCCTACATGGCCCAAGACCTGTCCCAGATCGAAGCCATCATCAACGACCCCGAGATTGGCGGCGACGATGCCGAGGCGATGGACGCACTCATCTATGACCGCAACCGCAGCTGGGCCGAAAAACTTGTCAAGATGATGCCCGAACGTGCTTGCCTGGTGTGTGTGGGGGCCGGCCATCTGCCTGGAAACCAGGGCCTGCTGCAACTGCTGCGCGACCGCGGCTACACCGTCGAGCCGATGAAATAATAAGAGAGGAAAGAGGAGAGAGGAAAGAGGAGTGAAAAAAGAAAACAAGAAATACAAACTAATTGATTCCTGTCAATTGTAATTCTTGTATTTCTTGTTTTCCTTCTATACAATGAGCTTCAAGACCATTGAGGTGTTGTTTTCACTGGAATAGTTTATTCTCTTGTTGTGTAGATGACAAAAATGCACTATCTTTGTCCCATTATTCAACAAAACGATATTCATTTTGGACCCTGACCCGTTTTCGTGCCTTCTATCGGTACTCTGCACAGCGAGCGGACAAACGCTTGTCTCCTTCAACACGCCCACCACGGGCAGCATCATCGCCATCATTGTCGCCGTCCTGGGACTTTTCCTGTCGGCATTTAACTCGGGCAGCGAAATTGCCTATTTCTCGCTGCGCCCAAGCGATGTCGATGACATCGAGGAAGGTCATCGCCGCGAACGCGTAAAAGAACTGCTCAATAACCCCGAGAAACTGCTTGCCACCATTCTGGTTGGCAACAACCTGGTCAACATCATGATTGCCATCGTGTTGAACTACGCGATGAACCAGTTGTTTGACTTCAAGAGCACGGCACTCGATTTCATCGTCCAGACGGTCATCCTCACCTTCCTGATTCTGCTCTTTGGCGAGGTGATTCCCAAACTCTATGCCACAAACTACAATACACGGTTCGCCGCTATGGCATCGGCGCCGCTCAAACTCGCGGTAAAGCTCTTCACGCCACTCACTGCCCTGCTGGTGCGCAGCACGCGCCTGGTCAACAAGGTGGTTCCGACGCAGACCGAGGAACTCTCGGTCGATGACCTCACCCGTGCCCTCGAGGTGAGCGAGGTGAAGAATCCCGACGACAAAGAGCTGCTCGAGGGCATCCTCTCCTTTGGCGACAAGACGGTGAGCGACATCATGCGACCCCGCGTGGATGTCGTGGACATCGACCAGGACGACACCTTCGACGAGGTGGTGAGCACCGTCATCAAGACGGGCTATTCACGCATGCCGGTCTATGAAGACACGCCCGACAACATCAAGGGCATCCTCTATGCCAAGGATTTGCTCCCCTATATCGGTACCCGTGATAACACCTTCAAGTGGCAGACGCTGCTGCGACCTGCCTACTTCGTTCCCGAGACGCGCCGCATCGACGACCTGCTCGAGGACTTCCGCCGCCGCAAGATGCACATGGCCATCATCGTCGACGAGTTCGGCTGCACGCAGGGCATCGCCACCCTCGAGGACGTCCTCGAGGAGATTGTCGGCGACATCGACGACGAATACGACACCGAGGAGAAGCCCTACAGCCGCATCAGCAAGGACACCTGGATGTTCGACGGCAAGACGCTGCTCAGCGACTTCGCCCGCATGTTCGACACCGACGAGCAGGAACTCGGCGAGCATGCCCAGGAGGCTGAAACCATTGCAGGCTTCCTGCTCGACCTCAAGGGCGAGTTCCTCAAGGAGAAAGAGGTCGTCACCCACGGCCGTTTCACCTTCACCGTCATCAAGGTCATCAAGCACCGCATCGCCAAAGTCAAAGTCACCGTGAAATAGAAACCGAGACTGGACGGGCTGGATGAACTCCCCACGGTACCTTGGTAGCTGAATCAAAGACAACGGCCAGGTAGTTGGCCCTGTGAAGGCCGTCAGACGCAACTATTGTCGATGGTATCTTTATAGCGGGACTGTAGTGGTCGAAGGCCACAGTAAGGCCAGCGGCCTTGACTTATACAAACCCCACGGTGCACAGGCCGATAGGTCTGTGTAGCGTGGGGATTTTTGCAAGCAACAGTGGTACGGGCCTCGAAGAGGGCCAATCACGTTAGGCGATACTCATTCCATTCTAATCCGGCATGTTCCAAATGTTTGCGGTACTCATCTTCAAATGTTTCCCGCTGATGGTGCGTACGCTGGTTGTGAATGTAGTTTGAAACCATCTCCTTATCCCGTAAAGCATAAGTAAAAGCCCCATATTCTTTTCCCCAACCTGCAAACTGAGGGAACAAATCTCGATTCTGCTTCATCCACTGACTTGTAGATAATTTGACATCACGAACAAGATCGGATAAGCACACTGATGGATGCAAGTGTATCAGCAAATGTATGTGGTTCTCAATGCCATTGACCACATACAATATAGAGTTGTGGTTTTGAACGACACGCGCAATATAACGGTACAACTGGTCACTTGATTCCAATGGTAACGTCATTTCACGTCTATATGTGTTGATGACGATGTGATAAATGGCTGTGACTGCACTCATAACAAAAGATTTTGAATGCCAAAGATACGAAAAAAACCTGTATCAGCAAATGGGTGGCCCTCTTCGAGGCCCATGTTTTTTCTGCTCTTCCCCACGCCACACAGACCTATCGGCCTGTGCGCCGTGGGGTTACCTCAAGTCAAGGCCGTTGGCCTTGTGCGGGCTTTCTGCCCGCGACCACGCCAAACAGTACCTTGCAGCCGACCGAAGTGGTCAAAGACCACAGCATGGCCAGCGGCCTTGACTTTAATTAGCCCCATGACACGAGGGTCTTTGACTCTCGCGCCATGGGGAAAATTAAAAAGGCGGCCCCGAGGGGTCGCCTTTTTATTATTGGTTAGAAGTTATCTT
>DAIREJ010000038.1:0-15892 GCA_036795635.1 Sodaliphilus sp. | reverse complement strand
GGCTCGGCATTGACCGACTTGGGTCCCGATGCTCCCGAGGACTTCATCATCCACGGCCCTAACCAGGTGAACTCGCTGCCTCTCGAGGTGCCCGTTACCTATCAGGAAGTGTGTCACTGCATCGAGAAGTCGATTTCCAAGATCGAAGCCGCAGTGCTCAGCGCCCTGGAGCAGACTCCTCCCGAGCTGTACCAGGATATCGTTCACAACGGTATTTACCTCACCGGTGGCGGCGCCTTGCTGCGCGGACTGGACAAGCGCTTGACCGACAAGATCGGTATCGAGTTCCATGTCGCCGAAGATCCCTTGCACGCTGTAGCTAAGGGTACAGGCATCGCACTGAAGAACATCAAGCACTTCAAGTTCCTCATGCGTTGATATTAAGGCTTTAGGCATTAGGCTCTAGGCTTTAGCATCAGCAAAACCTAAAACCTAAAACCTAAAGCCTAAAGCCTACGAGATGAATAATCTGCTCAACTTTTTTGTCAAACACTGTGCGTGGTTCATTTTCGCAATTTATGTGATTTTGAGCCTCGTGCTGCTGTTTAAGGATAACCCTTACCAGCAGAGCGTCTTCTTGACCTCGGCAAACTCGGTGAGCGCCGCGGTTTACAAGGCGTTCAACGGTGTCACGTCCTATTTCCACCTGCGCGACATCAACGAGAGCCTGCAAGAACGCAACGCGACGCTGGAGATGGAACTGATTGAGCTGCGCAAACAGATGGCAGACCTCTCCCTGCTCTCCCCCGACTCGCTGAAGCATCCCAACCTGCACCAGTACAACTTTGTGATGGCCCATGTCATCAGCAACAGCATCGCCCAACCCAACAACTACATCACCATCGACCGCGGACACATTGATGGCGTGAGCCCTGAGATGGGTGTCATCGACCAGAACGGCGTGGTGGGTATCGTTGACGTGGTGGGACCGCATGCGGCAAGGGTCATCTCGTTGCTCAATCCTCACATTAGACTCTCGTGCAAACTGCGTGACAGCGGATTCTACGGCAGCCTCGTGTGGGACGGGAAGAGCCCACAATATGCCGTGCTCGAGGAGTTGCCCAAGCACATGACCTACCACAAGGGTGACACCATCGTCACCAGCGGGTACTCGGCGGTCTTCCCCGAGGGTATCATCGTGGGTACTGTCGTGGGACTGGCGCGTGACCTGAGCGACAGTTTCGTGTCGCTGCGCATTAAACTGACAACCAACTTCAGCCAACTGAGCGATGTGCGCGTCATCACCAACAGCATGAAGGAGCAGATTGACGCACTGCGCCGTGCCGAGCAAGGCATCGACACTGCCGCCAACATCCAGACGCGCCCTGAACTCAAGCCTGAGATTATCGATGTGCTGCCCACTCCAGAGGATAAGCCCAAGAAGTCCCAAAAATCCGCTCAGTCAGACCAACCTGCGCAGCCAGTCCAAACCGTCCAGCCAGTCCAGTCCGTTGAGGCCAAGGATCCCGTTGAACCCGAACCTGCAACTGTTGACCAGCCATGACCAAGACCGTGATACAATTCATCGTGCTGTTCCTCGCCTTGTTGCTGCTGCAACTGGTGTGTAACAAGATTGTGCTGTTCAATGTGGCGATGCCTGTGGTGTTCATCTACCTCATCCTCAGGTTGCCCGTCAACCTGCACAGCGGTTGGGTGCTCACCATCGCTTTCTTCACGGGCCTGATTCTTGACATCTTCAACAACACGCCCGGCATGAACGCCCTGGCTTGCACCATCCTGGCGGCAGTGAGGCGTCCGGTGATCAATGTGTTCGTTTCGCGCGAGGACGACATGAACATCCCCATCCCTTCGGTGGACTCGATGGGTGCGGGCGACTATTTCAAGTACATGGCGACGCTGGTCACCCTGTATTGCGCGCTCATCTTCCTCATCCAGGCCTTCACGCTGCACAATATCGCGCTGACGCTCCTGCGCATCGCCAGCAGCAGCGTCCTGTCGATTATCATCATCCTTGGGTTGGACACTTTAGTGAGCACGCGCCGTGAGAAAAGATTATAACCTGGAGAAGCGCAAATTCGTCATCGGCGGATTCATCATGACGATTGTGCTCATCTACATTGTCCGTCTGGTCCAACTGCAGGTGCTGGACAACACCTACAAGGCCAATGCCGACAACAACGCCTTCATGGAGAAGGTGATTTATCCGTCGCGTGGCCTCATCTATGACCGCAACGACTCACTGGTGGTCTATAATTCCCCCGAATATGACTTGGTGTTGATTCCAAAAGACGTGGTGCCGTTTGACACCATTGACTTCTGCAACACGCTGAAAATCAGCCGCAACGAGTTTGACCGCCGTTGGGAGGAGATGCGCAAGGGCCGCAACTACTCGGCCTTCACCCAGCAAGTGTTCATGAACCACCTCACCCCAGAGGACTACGGGCGACTGCAGGAGAAACTGTACCGTTTCCCCGGCTTCTACATCGTGCAGCGCATCCTCAGGCAGTATAATTTCCATGTTGCTGCCAATGTGCTGGGTGACATCCGCGAGGTTAACGCCAAGGACATCGAGAATGACGACTACTACCGCCCGGGAGACTACACCGGTGACTTGGGCATCGAGAAAAGTTACGAGAAATGGCTGCGCGGCGTCAAGGGCAAGGAAATCCTCATCCGCGACGCGACAGGCAAAATCAAGGGCCACTACAATGACGGTGCCGATGACGTCGCCCCTGTTGCCGGCAACAACCTCAAGTTGAGCATCGACATCGGCTTACAGGCCTATGGAGAAATGCTCATGCAAGGCAAAGTGGGTGCCATTGTGTGCATTGAGCCCAAGACGGGCGAGATTCTGGCATTGGTGTCCAGCCCCACCTATGACCCAGCCCTGCTCATGGGTAAGGAACGCGGCAAGAATTATGGCGATCTGGTCAACAACCGCCTCAAACCATTGTATGACCGCTCCATCATGGCGGCTTATCCCCCTGGTTCGACATTCAAGCCCACACAGGGTCTGATTTTCCTGCAAGAGGGCATCATCACCAACAGCACGGTCTACCCGTGCCACCATGGTTATGTCAATGCAGGACTGCGTGTGGGCTGCCACGGCCATCCCTCTCCCCTATCCTTGAAGCCGGCGCTGCAGACATCGTGCAACGCCTACTTCTGCTGGGGATTCAAGCACATGATGGATAACCGCAAGAAGTACGGCTCCACGGGCAAAGCCTTTGAGGTGTGGAAGAACCACATGGTATCGATGGGCTATGGCTATAAACTGGATGTGGACATGCCAGGCGAGAGCCGCGGCTTTATTCCCAACACTGCTTTTTATGACAAGTTCCACAAGAAGGGCAAGTGGACAGGACAGTCCATCATCAGCGACGCCATCGGACAGGGCGAAATCCTCGCCACACCGCTGCAAATCGCCAACCTGAGTGCCACTATCGCCAACCGCGGCTACTACATCACACCCCATGTGGTGAAGAATATCGATGGCGTGGGCGTTCTCAAGAAAAACCTTGAGCGGCACGACACCGACATTGACAAGGGCTATTACAATCTCATCGTCGAGGGTATGCGCATGGCGGTGCTTGGAGGCACCTGTACCCGCGCCAATATTCCTGGTCTTGACGTGTGCGGTAAAACAGGAACTGCCCAAAATCCACATGGTCGCGACCACTCAATATTCATGGGATTCGCTCCAATGAATGATCCCAAAATTGCTGTCTGCGTCTATGTTGAGAACGCCGGCTTCGGTGCCGCCTTCGGTGTGCCCATCGGAGCATTGATGATTCAGCGCTACTTGCGCGGTAACTCTCCTGGCCTGCAGGCCCAGGGTCGTGCCATGGCAAGCCGCCACACCATTTCCTATCCCAAGGCCAAGAAAATGCAAACGACTAATGACTAAAAGCGATGGAAGTCAGGAATGAAAACGAAAATAGCAACCTGCTGAGGTCGGTGGACTGGTTCACCATCATCCTGTACGCCATTATGGTCATTGCGGGAGCGGTGAGCATCTATGCAGCCACCTATGACTATGACCGCGCGAGCATGTTTAGCTTGAGTGAGTACTCGGGCAAGCAGTTCCTGTGGGCAGGTTTGTCGTTCCTGATCGGTTTCTCGTTGCTGCTGATTGACAGGCGCATCTACGAAGCCTATGCCTATCCGCTATACGGATTCATGATATTGCTGCTCATCATCACCAGTTTTGTCGCCCCCGACATCAAGGGCTCGCGGTCATGGCTGGTCTTCGGCCCGGTGAGCCTGCAACCCGCCGAGTTTGCCAAAACGGCGACCGCGTTAGCATTGGCTAAACTGTTCAGCACCTACGGGTTCACACTCAACGGTTGGCGCAACTATGCCATCGCATTGGGTATCATCATGCTGCCCATCCTGTGCATTATTCTTGAGCGTGAGACGGGCACTGCCTTGGTTTACACGGCTCTCATCTTTGTCCTCTACCGCGAGGGAATGTCAGGCTTTGTGCTGTTCGCGGCTTTGATGGCAGTCATCTATTTCGTGGTGGTGCTGAAGTTTGCCGCGCTCACCTTCATGGGCATCCCCCTGGGCATTGCCATTGCCTTCATCATGGTGATGGCGCTCATTGTGGGCATGCTGCTGGTCTATTGCCGCTCGTGGATTCTGGGACGCAACGTGTTGCTGGGTTATCTAGTGGCAGGAGCCATTGCCGGCGGATTGACACTGGCAGATGTGCATGTTAACGGCTACGCCTTCTTCCTGCCGGTCATCATCCTGTCGCTGCTTTACCTATTGTGGGGAATGTTGCATGACGACTTGCGCAAGGTGCTGATCACCATCTGCTTTGCCGCGGCATCGCTCATCTTCATGTTCACGGTGAACTTTGCCTTCAACAACGTGCTCGAGCCACATCAGCAACAACGCATCAAGGTGACCTTGGGCATCGAGGAAGACCTGCGCGGTGCGGGCTATAACGTCAACCAGAGCAAAATCGCCATCGGTAGCGGCGGTATCACGGGTAAAGGCTTTTTGAATGGCACACAGACCAAACTCAAGTACGTCCCGGAGCAGCACACCGACTTCATTTACTGCACTATCGGCGAGGAGCAAGGGTTCATCGGCAGTGTGGCGGTATTGTTGCTGTTCCTGGCACTCATCCTGCGCATCATCACCCTTGCCGAGCGCAACCACTCAACCTTCTCCCGAGTGTATGCCTATTGTGTAGCGTCCTACCTCATCTTCCACCTCGCCGTCAACATCGGCATGGTTATCGGACTGTGCCCCGTCATTGGCATCCCCCTGCCCTTCTTCAGCTACGGCGGTTCCTCGCTGTGGGGCTTCACCTTCCTGCTGTTCATCCTACTGCGCATCGATGCCGACCGCGGCAACTACGGTTCCTGGTAACTTGATGCTGTTTCCGCAAAAAGTTCTGGTGAATCAATAACCCATTCATTGCGAAAATTTCACAATACATATTTACGACTTTTGTTAATATACTATCAGGAATGGTTTCCCGTTAGTTTATTGTGGGTTGGCATTATTCTTGCCAATATATTTACAGATGCAACGGCTGCTGCAATCATATTACCTGACAGTGTTGTGTGCCCTGTGTGCAACGGGTACACTTGAAGCTGCGCCCGAACTTCCCCAACCCGTCGAGCCTGCACAGGCCCAGGTTCAGGAGGATTCGGTGCGCGTGAGCTTAGTCACGTTCTACCCTGGCAGTGAGCCGCACAACATCTGGGGACACAGCGAGATACGCGTCCAGCAAGGACCCGTTGATCTGTACTTCAACTACGGTGTGTTTGACTTCCAGGCACCCGCTTTCATGTGGAGGTTCATGCTGGGTCAGACCGACTACATGTGCCAACCCGTTCCACGTGTTTATGCTACAATGGGCATGGAAGAGCGGCGCATGGTGGAGCAGGAGCTCAACCTGCCTCAAGACCGTGCAATTGCCGTCAGGGATTTCCTGTGGAACAACGCTCTACCCGAAAACCGCACCTACCGTTATAAATTCTTGAGCGACAACTGCTCTACCCGTCCCCGCGACATCATCGAGATGGCTGCGGGCCCGGGGTTGCAATATCCCGCGATGGGCGATACGACTGTCACCTATCGTGACATTTTGGCACACTACTGCCGCAACTATGCATGGGAAAAATTCGGTATCGACTTGGTACTTGGTTGGGATATTGATACTATACTCGACCAGCGCGCCACCATGTTCATCCCCATGCTGCTGATGGATGCTGTGGCCGATGCCACCATCACGACCGATAGTGGCACGATGCCGCTTGTCAAGGCAACCACTGTGCCCATCGACAAGAGCACCGAGGGCAATGTGAGGCCCCCAACGCCATGGTATTTCTCACCCATCACAGTCGCCCTGCTCGTGCTGGCGCTGACGCTGCTTGTGAGCGCTCGTGACTGGCGTCGTCGCGACGTGTCCCGATGGTTTGACACTATCCTGTTCACCACAGGTGGATTGGCAGGTTGCATCCTGTTTTTCCTCATTTTCTTCTCGACCCACGAGGCCACTTCACCCAACATCAACATCGTGTGGCTCCACCCGTTGCTGCTGTTGCTTGCCGTGTTGCCTTGGTTCAAGAAGACCCGCAATGCCGCTCGCTGGCTCCATGCCCTGAATACGCTCGTGGTAGCCCTGCTCATGCTGGCGTGGCCCTGGCAACCCCAAGTGGGCAACATTGCCTTCTTCCCACTGATGACGTCACTGGTGGTGCGCTCGCTCACCAACGTGTGGCTCCTTGGCAAACCGACCCGCGGCCCTACTCCTGTCAAGGGTTGATTCACCTTATTAAATCGATCACAAAAAGCGCCATTTTACGCACAGATGGTGATTTATCGCTATTTCATAGCTCCTAATCGGCTAAAAAATAGTATCTTTGTCGTTTAGATTAAAAACAACATAACATAACTACAATACAACAAGAAACCAAAAATGGGATTTAGTGACATTTTGAAATCAATGTTTGGCAATAAGTCATCGCGTGACTTGAAGAAAATCACGCCTATTGTCAACCAAATCAAAGCGATTTATCCTGAGATTGACGCGCTTAGCCACGACGAGTTGCGACAGCGCACCGCCGACATCCGTCAGCAACTCAATGATTCGGTTAAGGACAAACGCGACGAAATCGACCGCATCAAGGCTGAAATCGAGACCCTTGAGTATGAGGAGCGCGAACCGCTGTGGAAAAAGGTCGATGATATCCAGAAGGAAATTCTTGACGTGCTTGAGGACAAACTCAACGAGGTGCTGCCCACCGTGTTTGCCATCGTGAAATCCACGGCACGCCGCTTCACCGAAAACGAGACCATCACCGTCACCGCAACACAGCTCGACCGCGACCTGGCAGCCCAGGGCAAGGACTTTGTGAGTATCGACGGCGAACAGGCCATCTACACCAACCACTGGATTGCCGGTGGTAACGAAATCACTTGGGACATGATCCACTATGACGTTCAGCTCATCGGTGGTATCGTCCTGCACCAAGGCAAGATTGCCGAGATGGCGACTGGTGAAGGTAAAACCCTCGTGGCTACCCTTCCCGTCTTCCTCAACGGCTTGACCGGCAACGGTGTGCATGTGGTTACCGTCAACGACTACCTCGCCAAGCGCGATAGCGAGTGGATGGGTCCCTTGTATATGTTCCATGGCATGACCGTGTCCTGTATCGACAAGACCGAGCCCAACTCGTTGCAACGCCGCGAAGCCTACAACTGCGACATCACTTTCGGCACCAACAGTGAGTTCGGCTTCGACTACCTGCGCGACAACATGGCAATGCGCCCCGAGGACATGGTGCAGCGTCCACACAACTTTGCCATTGTCGATGAGGTCGACAGTGTGCTTATCGATGATGCCCGAACCCCGTTGATCATTTCGGGTCCCGTGCCCAAGGGCGAGGATCAAATGTTTAATGATTTCAAGCCTAATGTGGAGCGTGTTTACAACGCCCAGCGCCAACTGGTGACCGGGTTGCTCTCCGATGCCAAGAAAATGATGGCCAGCGATGATCCAGACACAGTCAAGGAAGGTACGTTGCGACTCTTCCGCGCTTTCAAAGGTTTGCCCAAGTACAAGCCGTTGATTAAGTACCTGAGTGAGGAGGGCGTCAAGAACGCCATGCTCAAGACCGAGGCATTCTATATGCAGGACAATAACCGCGAGATGCCCACCGTGACCGATCCCCTTTACTTCATCATCGATGAGAAGAACAACACCGTCGAGATGACCGATAAGGGTATCGACGTGCTCACCAAGGGTACCGATGACCCCGAATTCTTCATCCTGCCCGACATCGCAGCCCAACTGTCGGCAGTGACTAACGAGCCACTCACCGACGAGGAGAAGATGAATAAGAAGGACGAACTACTTGCCAACTACTCGGTCAAGGCCGAGCGTGTACACACCGTCACCCAGCTCTTGAAGGCCTACACCCTGTTCAACCGTGACGACGAGTACATTGTTGATGCCGAGGGCAAGGTGAAAATCGTTGATGAGCAGACCGGACGTGTGATGGAGGGTCGCCGCTACAGTGACGGTCTGCACCAAGCCATCGAGGCTAAGGAAGGCGTGAACGTCGAGGCTGCGACACAGACGTTCGCTACCATCACGTTGCAGAACTACTTCCGCATGTACCACAAGTTGGCTGGTATGACCGGTACCGCTGAGACCGAGGCTGGTGAGTTCTGGGACATCTACAAGCTGGATGTTGTGACCATCCCCACCAACAAACCCGTCATCCGCAATGATATGGCCGACCGCGTTTATAAGACGCAGAAGGAGAAATTTGCTGCGGTCATTGCCGAAATTGAGGCGATGCGCAACTCGGGACGACCCACTCTGGTGGGTACCACGAGCGTGGAAATCAGTGAGCAGTTGAGCCGCATGCTGAGCATGCGCCACATTCCCCACAACGTGCTGAATGCCAAGCTGCACCAGAAGGAGGCCGACATCGTTGCACAGGCTGGTCAGGCCATCGACGGCAAGGGTGTTGTGACCATCGCCACCAACATGGCAGGTCGTGGTACCGATATCAAGCTCTCGCCCGAGGTGAAGGCTGCCGGCGGTCTGGCCATCATCGGCACCGAGCGCCATGAGTCACGTCGTGTGGACCGTCAGCTGCGCGGTCGTTCCGGCCGTCAAGGAGACCCGGGTTCTTCGGTATTCTTCGTATCATTTGAGGACAAACTGATGCGCCTGTTCGCCAGCGAGAGTGTTGTGAAGACACTAGACCGTCTGGGACTCAAGGACGGTGAAGCCATCGAGAGCAACATGGTGACCAAGAGCATCGAGAACGCCCAGAAGCGCGTCGAGGAGAACAACTTCGGTATCCGTAAGCACCTGCTCGAGTATGACGACGTGATGAACGCCCAGCGCAAGGTGATCTACACCCGCCGCCACCACGCCCTCATCGGCGAGCGCATCGGCTTGGACATCATCAACACCTTGTATGACAGCGTGGAGGATATGGTCGAGAAATTCGGTCCCGACGAGTATCAAGACTTCCAAATGCAAGTGCTCAAGACCTATGCCATCGAGCCTCCGTTCAATGAGGAAGAGTATCGTCGCATGGACGATGGCAAAAAGCAGGAAATCCTGTATGACACTGTCCTCAAGACATTCAACCGCAAAATGGACCGCATGCGCGAGGTGGCCGATCCCATCATCCAAGACATTGTCAAGAGACAGATTGATGCCGGTGGAGACCCTCATGGTGGCCTCATCCGCGTGCCCATCACCGACGGCAAACGCACCTATGGCATCGTCATCGACATCATGGAGGCCGTCGACACCCACTGCAAGTCGCTCACCAAGTCCTGGCAGAAGGCTGTCATGCTGCTCACCATCGACGACAACTGGAAAGAGCACCTGCGTGAGATGGACCAATTGCGCCAAAGCGTGCAGAACGCCAGCTATGAACAGAAGGATCCCCTCGTCATCTACAAAACCGAGGCCTTCAACATGTTCAAGCAGATGGTCGGCATCATGAACGGCAAGGCTATCGGCATCCTCATGCGCGGACAGATCCCTGAGGCAGCGCCCGAAGAGAATGTCCAGCAGAACGAGCCTCAGCGTCGCGCCCGCTACAACGAGGGCCGTGGTGCTGCCGCCGATCCCAGCCAACCCGGTGCACCCATGGCAGGCAACCGCCCAACAGGACCCACAGGTCCCATCCGCAACGAGGGCCCGAAGATCGGCCGCAACGATCCCTGCCCCTGCGGCAGCGGCAAAAAGTACAAGAACTGCCACGGCCGAGGCCTTTAAAAACCTTTCTTTAGACGCAAGAACAATTCACGCCAGCCCTCACTTGGGGACTGGCGTGAACTTTTTTAGAGCATCAGTCGGTGAAACCCTCATGGCTCATCATCGATGATGAGTTTGAGCCACTGGGCGACGGTCAAGGGAATGGGACCGGCAGGTTGAGTGGACATCAGCCGTTCATTCAGTTCCAGCAACAAGGGGCGCGCATCGCTCTCCCCAGCGCTGGCGATGATGGCGTGAGCCTCGGGCATCGCGCGCTCCATCACTGCAAGGGAAGACGGTCTGAGCAGGAAACTGCGCCAATAAAGCCAGTAAGCGTAATCGTAGATGCGCTGGGCATCTCCTGGATTATCCAAGTCCACCTCGGCAGCGATGCAGAACTGCCGCGGAACGGGTGCCGCCTCATATTCCTCGTCGAGCAGCAGATGAAATGCCATAGCAAGCGCCTCCAACTCAGCGTCATGCGGGTCGAGGACATCGCTACCTGTCTCACCAGCGATCGTCCACCAGATGATGAACCGCACGTCATTCACATTCAATTCATAGTCGATGTAGTCCTCACTGCGGCCATAATGGGGCAACGGGTTGCCATGCCGCTCTTCATGCAGTCGCGAGAAAGAACGCCACACACCACCGTCGGCAACCACATCCTGGAAATAGCCCGTCACTGCAAGCACCACGTCACGACGCACATCATCAGCAAGCCCGCGCAACCATGGGGACTCATCCCACACTTTCGCCAGTCGCAAGGCTATCCACAGGTAATACTGGTCAGTCGCCGCCACCTTGGGGTTGTTGGGCTGACGTTCCATGAAATCTTTAACCGTAATTTCCATCGTCTGTCTAAATTAAAAAGCGGGAAAACCTGATAGTTTCCCCGCTGTGGTGGAGCCGCGAGCGGGACTCGAACCCGCGACCTTTTCGTTACGAATGAAATGCTCTACCGACTGAGCTATTGCGGCTTAGTACACTGCGATTATTTGCAATGCGGGTGCAAAGGTAACACCTTTTTTCCAATCACCCAAAAATTAATCCACAATTTGTTTTGAGTAGGTGATTTTTGTCTTTGCCTGATCCAGCAAGAGTCTCACTATCGCAGGCCGCGACACCATCGGCGAAATCTTGGTCACCGTGGTGGTCGTTCCGTTGCCATAGTAATAGGAATAGGACGAGGAATAGGTGTAATAGGTCACATCAACAGGGGTGATGGTGAAATTGAAATCATCCTCGGTGGCAATGCCACCCTGATTGTTGATGATGTTGAGCACATAGTTGCGCAGGCCGGAGAAGACATATCTCTTGTTGATGCCATCATAGACGGCATAGAACGAATCCTTGTTGTTGGCCAGACTGTCACCGTTGATGAAAGTATCCTTCTTGGACGTCTTGACCATGAGCAGATAGGTGGGTGGCTGAATGTTGTACTCCGTCTCGGGGATACTCACGGGCAATTCCAGCGACAATGAGTTGATGAGCGCCTGGTTGGAACCGATGTTAGCACGGTACCTGTCGATGATGTCCTGGATAGGGAATCGCACCTGGACCTCATATCCTGCTGGTGCCGCGATAATGGCTTCACCATTGTTCACCATGGCAGTGACGGCATCGTCAATGTCATAATGGATAATGTTGTTCGAGATGACCTCAGGCGTCGATGCCAGATAGGACTGACCGCGATGGTAAATGGTGTCGGTGCCGTCATCCTTTTGACCAAGCTGGCGGTAATACACATCAAGTTCGGTTGCCTTGATGTTCAGGACATGGCCGCTACCATAGCTATTGGTGATGTAGATACCGGGGAAGACATCGGCAAAAGCCTTGGGCGATGCAAACTTCTCCGGGTTGTTGACAAACGTGGTAAACAAATCGCGTCCCAACTGGGTGGGCATGGGGACGGAAATCACGCGCACCGTGTCATACTCGGCACTTCCCGAGGCATAGGACGTGGCCACCTCCATCCAACCCGAGATGGGCGAATAGGACTCCGAGGCCAGCAAATCATCGCTATCATAGTAGTCTGTCGGGTCAAAGTCGCTAAAAATTGGATTCGGTAAAGCCTTGTTGAGACGATAGACATCAAGACGCATCGGCGCCAACGAGTCACCGGTGAATCCGTTGCGGTAAGGCATCCTGAGTTTCAGACGGCAGGAATCAATCCACTCGGCCTTAACACCGGTCGTGTCGATATGCGCTGCAGGCATCCACATGGTGACAGCCGACGCGGTGACAGAACCGAATCCATCGGCAGTGAGCGAGCCCAGCATCTTAGTACTGGTGCGCATCTGCACACGGTCGTTGAGCACCGAGTGTCCTGTGATGACGAATGAGGAATCCTCGATGATTGACGACACACTATCGGTAATCGTCACTCCAATGGTATCGTCGGTGCATGCATACAAGCCAAGCAGCATCGCCGCTGCAAGTATCACATTGAACAGTTGTCTCATATTTCCGAAATGAAAATAGCCGTTTAGTTGAAGAATATCAAAAAACTCGTCAAGATGTGGAGAAGGCTAATCAAAAAGTGAATCATAGAACGGCTTCACCTTCTGGATATCATCATCTTCGATGAGCTGCAAACATGGCTTGTCACCTGCTGCGGCAAGGACAGCATCGCTCACTCCTTCCTCGCACTGGATGACGGCATCACAGTACTTGAGCGAATAGGTCATGAGGGCATCCAGGTCCAGTTCCTTGCCCATGATGGGCTTGAGGGCGTTTTTAGGTATGCCGTCCATGTGCATCTTCTCGCCCAGACGGGAATCGATCGGGCCGGCAATTTCCTCATTGCAGAGCGCGGTCACGATCTTGGCATCACGGAAGGAGGGATCGTCACCGTACAGAGTGCGAATGTAAACCGGTGCGAGGGCCGAAATCCAACCCGTGCACTGGATGATATCAGGCATCCAACGCATCTTGCGAATTGACTCGATGACCGCTCGCACGAAGAACATGCTGCGCTCGTCATTGTCCTCGGGTGATACATTCATCTCCAACTCGTCGATGCGGTTGCTGGCGAAATAATCCTCGTTATAGATGAAATATACCTGGAAATGCGCCTGTTGCAGGGTCGCCACCTTGATGATGAGCGGATGGTCGGTGTCGTCAATAATCACATTCATGCCCGACAGCCTGATCATCTCATGCAACTGATTGCTGCGCTCGGCAATCATACCATATTTGGGCATGAAGGTACGCTCTTCGATTCCATACTCCTTAACCGTCTGCGGCAACAGCCTGCCAATCTCTGAAAGGCGTCGCTCGGGCACATAAGGTGCAATCTCCTGCGATATAAATAAGACTTTCTTTACGTCCATGTCGTTTTCTTCTTAATTTAAACGCAAAGATAGCAAATTTTTTCGTTTTAGCCTTAAAATAATTGGCTCTATAGGGTATTTTTAAGTAAAAACATCATGTTTTTAACATCTTCTAATCATTTTTGCCGACCTTTCTGAACCCTTTTTAATCCATATCAATAACAGGGAAAAACAAAAAACTTCCAAAATTTTCGTCAATAAATCAAAAAAAATGTATTCACAACATACAACCTATTGAAAAACTGCGTATATTTGCAATTCTATAAGGATAAAAAAGATTGGGAATGTTGACACAGATTTACAACGGTCAGGTGCTCACTCCCGAAGGTTGGGTGCGAGGCGGCTCGGTCATCATCGAGGACTCCCGCATCAAGGAGGTGAGCAAAAGCAGCCGCCAACTCGAGGGTATGGACAAGACCATCGACGCCCACAACATGTATGTGGTGCCCGGTGGCGTTGACCTGCATTGCCACGGTGGTGGTGGCAGCGATTTCCAGGAATGTACCCGTGAGGCCTTTGAAACCGTAGCACAGACCCACCTGCGACACGGTACGACAGCCATCTTTGCCACGTTGTCTTCCTCGCCCCTGGACATGATGGAGCAGGCGTGCCAAACGTGTGACGAGATGATGCGTGAGCCTGCCTCAACCATCATGGGCATGCATATGGAGGGGCCTTATTTCAACCCCAGCAAGGCTGGAGCCCAGATGCCCGAAGTCATCCGCATTCCCGATCCCGCCGAATACCGCCACATCGTGGAGGACTTTGACTGCATGCGCCGTTGGTCCAGCGCACCCGAACTGCCTGGCGCCATCGAGATGGGCAAGTACATTACGGGCAAGGGCATCATCGCCGCTATCGGCCACACCGCTGCCGAATACCCTCAAGTCAAGGATGCCTGGGATGCTGGCTATACCATGGCGACCCATTTCTATAACGGTATGCCCGGTTTCCACAACGTGCGCGAATTCAAGCACGCCGGCACCGTCGAGAGCGTTTATCTGCTCGAGGACATGGCGGTTGAAGTGATTGCCGACGGCATCCACGTCCCCTCTACCCTGCTCAACCTGGTCTATCACATCAAGGGCGTGGAACGCACCGCCCTGTGCACCGACGCTCTCGCCGTCACCGACAGCGACAGTGAGCATGCCTTCGACCCCCGCGTCATCATCGAGGACGGTGTGTGCAAGTTGTCCGACCGCAGCGCATTGGCAGGCAGCATCGCCACAATGGACCGACTCATCAAGACGATGACCCGCGTCGTTAATGTGCCGCTGAACGATGCCGTACGCATGGCCAGCGAAACCCCCGCCCGCATCATGGGCATTTATGACCGCAAGGGCTCGTTGCAGCGCGGCAAAGATGCCGACATCCTCCTGCTTGATGATGATATCAACCTGCGCAGCGTCTTCTCGATGGGCGTGTTTGTCAAGGGCAGCGACCGCATCGCACCAGCTGCAATCGTCGAGCGGTAATAAAAAATCAGCGTTTTTTTCGCGATATTCTTGCACAGAATCAAAAACGGTATTATCTTTGCACCCGCATTTCGCCAGAAATGCCTTATATGGTGGACGTAGCTCAGCTGGTTAGAGCGTCGGATTGTGGTTCCGAAGGTCGTGGGTTCGAGCCCCATCTTCCACCCCAAAAAGACCTGCATTGCGATGTGCGATGCAGGTCTTTTTGTTTCCCCTCAACAAGAAGAGATAAAACGAGGGCCATTCTAATAAAAATCGGTTGGGTTAGTTTTGTGATAACCCAACCGATTTAGCTCTTAAAAGACGAAGATTGTTATTGCTTTTTACACTTTATTATGATAGAACCAATGATAGGACTATTATCGTTCCCAAGTAAAAATTCTGCAGTATTACCATTTAAAGAAATCACATGATAGTAATAGCCCTCTTTACCATTAACATATGTTGTAATACGGTCGCCTATAGCAGTATAAGTGCCATTAAATTTTCCGAAGGCTCCTTCTCCATAATACTTGCCATTTTTGTAAAAAGTTGCTGTAGTTCTTTCTTCAAGCCACTCAATATAATCACCAGGTATAGTGGCCTTCCAATGGGTAACTTGCCAAGTCCCATAAAGTGTTTTTAGCGGATAGTTAAAGTCAAAATTATCATCTTTATCATTTTCACATGAAGTGAAAATAAAAGGCACGATGATAATAGCCACTATAAAGAGTAATTTCTTCATATTAAGATTGTTTTATGTTGTATGATATATATCTAACTTTATAATAAAGGTAGCGATTATTTCGCTAAACACTTCATTTTCTCTTAGATTTGGATAAATTTAGTTGCCTTAACCATTAAAGCAAGCTTTATAGTCTTCGGCTTTC